>DASZGN010000208.1:0-19216 GCA_035938775.1 Trinickia sp. | reverse complement strand
CGTTTCCCGCTCAGGCCACCTTGTCGCCTTGATGCGCCGTCGCAATTCGACAAGTTGCGATTCCGGCACATGCACACGAAGTGGACGAAGAGCAGTCTTGTCACTGCGCGCCGGTTGTGCAATTTCAGTGATAGCTTGATTCGCTTCTGCGAAAGCGAGCCGGCTCAATGAGGCCGCAGCAACGGTCGCCGCGGCCACGCCAACAAAACGACGGCGCGACGGGGTCCGGGGTGAGATATCGTTTGGCATACAAGCCCCTACTGGCAATAAGCTTAGGTTGTCGAAGGCAGGCGGTAATCGTCGTTTCCCATCGCTGCGGAACGCAGCGACGCTATCAACGCGCCGCAGGACGACTCAGCTTTAGCCACGACGAGGCACCCCGCGGGAAGGTCACGAAGTCGTATCGCCGCGGGTTCCTCGCCGATACTTATACGGAAAACTGTCGATGTCTAAAAGGACGCAAAAACTACGTTTTAGGGACGTGCTCGATTCAGGAGGCGGCCATGCCGGCAGTTGCGTTCGTGGTGTTCGACGGCTTCTATTCGATGGCGCTCGCTGCGCAATCTGTGTTCGAGTTCACGAACCGGGCACTTCGTGAACCGTTCTATCAGACGCTCAACGTTTCCGAAGCAGGCGGCCCGGTGCGCGCTTCGAGTGGTCTTATGGTCCTGACCGAGGCAATCGGCGATTGCGTATTCGACACTGTCATCTTTGCCGGAAGTGATCCGATTACCGTCGTACCGCCGCCAGGCGTCCTCGCGTACGTGCGTCGCAGCGCCGAAACCGCGCGGCGCACCGCCTCGGTCTGCACGGGTGCATTTGTGCTTGCGGAAGCCGGATTGCTCGACGGCCGCCGCGCAACCACGCATTGGCGCTATGCGCACGATCTGCGTATGCGCTTTCCCTCTGTCACGGTGGACGACGACCGGATCTTTATCGCGGATGGACCGATCTGGACCTCTGCTGGCATGACGGCGGGCATCGATCTCGCACTCGCGCTGGTAGAAAACGATCTTGGCGCCAAGGTGGCGCGGGCGGTCGCGCGAAACCTCGTCGTCTATCATTGGCGCACAGGCGGACAGTCGCAGCATTCGGCGCTGCTTGAGCTAGAGCCGAAGTCGGATCGCATTCAGTCGGTGCTGACGTACGCGAAGAAAAATCTCGCCGAGCCTCTTTCGGTCGAGCAATTGGCGGAGGTCGCGCGGTTGAGCCCGCGCCAGTTTAGCCGCGCGTTTCGTGAGGAGACAGGACAGACTCCGGCAAAGGCCGTTGAGCGACTGCGTCTTGAAACAGCGCGCTTGATGCTCGAGGAGAGCCGGCACACTATAGATCAGATTGCCGTTGCGACGGGGTTCTCTGATCCTCGGAGAATGCGCGCGGTAGGATCACCGACCGATGTCGCACCGTAAGCTGTCACTCCCCCCCTAGCGCAGTTCGCTGCGCGCAAGCGTCGACGGCGTACTGTTGTGACACGCGAGTATCTGCCGAATGGTTACCAGCGATTGCTCTCCAACCGCGCTCGGAGTCGGCCGTCGTGTCGGGTTGAACCGTGGCGCCGTCAACCCAAGCCTTGTGCACACCAAAGACAAGTACGGCTTAGACAGGCCACCGCAGCTCCGCACCACTTCCGCAATCGCTGCGTCCCCGACCTGCTCCCGCAACCACGCCAAGGTGCGGCGATCCCGTTCGTTTTGCACGCGGACCAGATGTTCCATGACACCTCCGATACTGTACATATAAACAGTACTGTTAATATATACAGGTATCGGAGTGTTTTCAAGGGATCTCCCGGCATCGGGAGGGCTGATGGAATGAACGCCTCCAGCGGATCGGCCGAATCTGCCAATTGCCGGTCCTGTGAGCCGCGGCCTTGATCGCAGTTTCCACCTTGATTCTTCGTATTCGCGCGGGAAAGCCCAAGGCATTTCGTCGGGCGCCGGGAATCGCCTGTTTGCAGGCGTGGACTTTTAAACGGGCGTTTTCAATGCAATCCAGGCGCGCTTGAGAAAAATCAAGCCCTAGCGCACATCGGCCCGAACAGCGAGGCCCTCCTCCTCAACGAAGGGCGGCCTCGCTGAAAGCCGGGTTACTGGCCCTTCTCCTTCACGCTCAGCTCGTTCTTCACCGAGCTCACGCCTTCCACGCTCTTAGCGGCTTGCTCAGCCGCTTGGCTTTGACTCGCATCGGTCACGCTGCCTGACAGACTCACCGCGCTTCCGTGCGCTTTAATTTCGATTTCGGTCTCGTCGACCTTCGCTTGTTTTAGCGCAGCACGCACTTTCTTTACCAATGCGCGATTAGCTTGTCTCGCGGCCTTCTTCGGCGACGGCTGCGACATGCCCGGCGCCGACGCCATGCCCGTATCGCTCGCCTGCGCCCATGCACCCACAGACACCGCGACAATCAATGCACCACCGACCAGCTTGATGGCGTGAATAGCCTTCATGACATTCTCCTTAGTAATGGGCGCTGAGCCCTATAGACTTCACTTCGCACAGGAACGCAAGGGAACTGCTGATGAACTACTGCTACTGCGATTGCTCGGTGCAACGGGCTGCAAGCTGCTGCAAGCGTTGCGTGACGGGAACTATACCGCTTTCCGGCACTTATTGATGAAGCGTGCACTGAATCCGCGCAGCCATTGACACGACCGCTCAGTTCTGTCACCACTTCCGTTCCCCGTAACCAAAGGTTAGCATCGTCGGCCGCTCTGTCATGGCGCGCGTCTAGAGCACCGCAAGTCCCGATGCAATCACATCAAGCGCTTCGTCTGACTCGGCCCTGCTCACGGTCAACGGCGGCAGCAAGCCTAGCACCGCGCCGTGGCGGCCACCCCTCTCCACGATAAGGCCGTGCTCGAAGCAATAGCGCTTCAAGTCGCGCGCCAGTTGCGCGAGCCACGCAGCTCGATTCGCGTTCGCGCACGAACGCATATGCGGTCTCGGCATTGCGCATGGTGTGTTTCGCTCCCTCAAACCGTACCTTGCGCAAGCGGTGCGAAGGCCGCGTCGTAGCGGCATCGTCCGACGACGCGGCGCGGGTCGAGCGTCGCCTGCAGGCGTGCGGCCACGGCGCGCAGCGGCTCGGGGCAAAGCTGGCGGTAATGCGCGAAGTTCGCCGGACCAATGCCGTGTTCCGCCGAAAAGCTCCCGCCATGCGCGCGCACCATGCGGTAAACCGCCGAGCGCATGAGCGCGCAACGCACCGCGTCGTAGCGCTCGCGCGCTTCGTTCGGCACCAGCACGATCAAATGCGCACCCCCGTCGCCGAAATGGCCGAATGTGTGCAGCGTCAAAAGCGGATGCGCCTGCGTTATCCAGCGTTTCAGCTCGTCGAGAAACGGGACGAGCTTCGTACGCCTGAACGCTACGTCGAACGGCAGCGGCAGACCGTGCGTCGCGAATGCGAGCGGCACCGCATCGCGCACGCGCCAGAAATCAGCCGCGGCATCGATCGCCGCATCGGCGACAAGGCCCGCGTCGGCAAGGCGCGCGAGCAACTCAGTGCCGCGCTCCGCAAGGAGCGCATCGAGCCCCGGCATTGCCGTGGCAAGCTCGACCAGCGCAAAGCATTCGCCCGCATCCGGGCGCAACGGTGCGCGTACATCGGCAAAGGCCGAAAGCGTGGCCGCGAGTGTGGGCGCCGCAATAAACTCGAACGCGGCCAGCAGTTCGCCGAACGCGTCTTCGAATGCGGCCAGCGCGGCCGCGCACGCCGCGTAATCAGGCAACGCGACGAAAAACGCCGCAGACGATCGCTCGCGCTTGCGCAGCTCGAACGATGCCGCCGTCACAATGCCAAGCGCGCCGCCCGCGCCGATGAAAAGCTGCTTTACATCGATGCCCGTGTTGTTCTTGCGCAGCGGCACGAGCGCGTCGATACGTGTGCCGTCGCCGTCGGCCAGCACGACTTCGAGGCCGAGCACATTGCGTCGCACATCTCCGTATTTCAATAGCCGGCTGCCACCCGCATTCGTCGCGACGAGGCCCCCTATGCTCGGGTCGCTTCCGATGTCGATCGGAAACTGCAAACCATGTGCGGCAATCACGCGCTCGAGCGCCGAAACGCGCATCCCCGCTTCGACCGTAACGCTGCGATTGGCCACATCGAGCTCGATTACGCGGTCGAGCTTTGCGAGCGACAGCACGCACTGCGTGCGCGTCGCATCGGGCACGGCGGCGCCGACGAGACCCGTGCGCGCGCCTTGCGCGATCAGGGTGACACCATGCTCGCCGGCAAGGCGCGCAATGGCGGCGACGTCCTCGCGCGCTGCCGGCAGCAGCACGCAGCCCGCCGAGCCGCGCCCGTGCAGCGCGTCGGTTTCGTAGGGCGCGCACGCCGCGCCCATTTCGATTGCAGTTGCACGCGTCGCCCGGCTCACCGCCCCACAAAATGCGTCGATGCGCACGCGTGCCGCGAGCGCTTCGGCGCGCTCACTGCGCGCTTCGAATGCATCCATGTCAGTTCGCCGTCGCAAGCACGCGCCGCTCCACGCCTGCCCGTGCAAGCATGAGCCCGACGATCGGCAACACGCCGCCTAGCAGCGGCTCATGGCGCAGCGGCACCGCGACCGCGAGCGCCGCGATCGTCACCGCCACCATCGTCGCGCACATGGCGCGGGCACGCGTTTCATCGACGCCCGCCGCGCCGCATAGCTGTCGCGGCGCGAAGAGCAGCCCCGCGATGCCCACCGCAAGCACGCAAGCAAGCAGCGATGCCGCGCCGCCACCCTCGCCCCAGGCGGCGCTCGCCGCGGGCGAGGCGAGCGCGAGCGCGGCGCCGATCATCAGATAAAGGTCGACGCCAAGCGCAATCCCATGCTTCGTCTCGCGACTCATGAGCCAGATGCCGTGCACCACGGCAAGCACGCCCCCGAGCAGATAAGCGATGTGCCAGCGCACTTGCGCCGAGCCCGGTGCGAGACGGGCGTATAGCAGGAACGCGATGGCCGGCGCGAACAGCGCCATATTGGACAGATACGCTTTGCTCCACTTCTTCGAAGATTGCATCGACAGGCTCCTTCAATCGTGATGCCAACGAAAACTCACGGTGGCGAGGATGAGAAATACGAGAGTCCAGGCGATAAGGCCCGCCAGCGGCCACGCCACTTGCGCGTAGCTCGCCTCGCCGATGAACACGCCGCGCAGCGCCACAGCGAACGCGTTCGTCGGCAGCACGCGCAATGCGCTGCGCAGCCACTCGGGCGCTGCCGTGAGCGGAATCGTCAGGTCTCCGAAGAAAAGCAGCGGGTAGTACGTCACGTTGCACCAGAGCTCGACCTCGGCAAGCGTGCGCGCGCGGCTCGCGAGCAGCGTGCCGAACGCAAGCAGCATTGCCGCGCCGAGCAGCGCGACCGGCAGCGCGCGCAGCGTATGCACGCTCGCAAGCGGCAGCGGCAGTCCGAAGCCGTACTTCGAAACGACGACGAGCGTCGTCGCCGATGCCAGCATCAGCACCATGCGCGAGGCGATCAGCGATGCGAGAAACACGAAGCGCGGCACCGGAAAGCACGCGTACATCTTGAACGCGTTGCGCTCGCGCAGCGTCGCGATTTCCGTGGCGCCCGACATCACGCCGATCGACATGAAAGCCATCACCAGAATGCCCGTCACGAAGAAGCCGCCGTAGTCGATCGCGGGCTGCGCGCGCAAATCGTTTTCAAAGCGTACGAGGCTCGCAGCCGGCATGCCCCGCGCCGCCGCCTCGCAACGCACAAGCGCTATCTCGACGATGCGCGCCGCGGCCTTCGCCGGCAACGATCCCGCAAACGGATACGTCACACGCACCGGCTCCGATGCGTGCGACGGCCAGGTGATGCGAACGATATCGTCGGCGGCCGTGCTCGTTCGGCTCCCGCTTGCACTCGCACGTACGGGGCCGTTTTCCCCGAAGGCCGCCTCGATCGCGCTCTGGCACGTTTGCGCTCGCTCGCCCAACGTGTCTCCGTCGAATACGAGCCTCACCGTGCCGAGCGTATCGGAGCGGCCGAACGCGAGCAGCATCACCGTCAAAAGCAGTATCGGAAAGACAAACGCCCAGAAAATACCCGCCTTGCTGCGCAAGCGGCTGCGCAAATCGTTGCGCGCGAGAATCAGAAACACCCTAAACACCCGGCTCTCCTTGCGTGCACGCGCGCAGCAAGTCGCTGTCGTCAGTCGGCGCGAATTCGAAATGGCGAATCGGCGCGGATTCCATCAGCGCCCGCAGCGTCTTGTCGAGGCCAGCGTCGCCGAACGCACCGATCACCCGGGGACCCGGTGCGATCACGCGCGCAACATGCGCATCCGCGGCGAGCAGCGCGTGCACGTGCCGCGCCTGGGCATCGTCGTCGACGTGGATGAACGCGCGGCATGCGCCGACGAGTTCGCGCTTTAACGCCGCTTTCGCGCCGTGGTAGCGAATGCCGCCGTCTCGCACCCACAGCAGATCGTCGACCGCTTCGAGTTCTTCGCCGGCGTGGCAGATCATGACGACCGTCGTCTCGCCAGCCAACGCGCGCAACAGATCGAGCACGCTGCGCGTGGCGCTGCGGTCGAGGCCCGCGAAGGGCTCGTCGAGCACCGCCAGCGCGGGCCGATGTGCGAGCGCCACGAACAAGTCGAGCCGCTGCCGCTGCCCTTTCGAGAGTCCTCGATAGGGCTTGCCCGCGAGTGCATCGATCGCCAGCGCGCGCGCAACGTCCGCTTCCTGACGGCGGTATAGCGCGCGATGCAACTCGACGATTTCGTCGACGCGCACGTCATCCGTGTACTCCACCCGCTGCAGCTGCGCGCCGAGATGCCGCCTTTGCGCCGTGTCGCCCATGAAGCGCGCAGCCGGCATGCCGAGAATGCGCCCGTTATCGACGCGCGCGCGCCGCAAGCCCAAAAGCGCCTCGAGCAGCGTGCTCTTGCCCGAGCCGTTCGGGCCGACGATCGCCGTCACCGCGCCCGCACGGAACGCAACGGCCGACGCGGCGAAGCGGAACGCGCCCGCCGTCACTTCGATTCGATCAGCCGATAGCGCGGGGGGTATAGGCGACATGGCCTGCGTCGGTGCCGCACGCGGCGCTGTCGGCGCTGTCGGCGCTGTCGGCGCTGTCGGCGCTGTTGGCGCTGTTGGCGCTGTTGGCGCTGTTGGCGCTATTGACGCTATTGACGCTATTGACGCTATTGACGCTGTTGGCGCTATTGGCGCATCGGTCGTTGTCATGTCGGGCCTCGCCTGCGCATACGGCATTGCCCCGGCACTGTCGAATCTTTCGGGTGCATCGGCATCTGGAAAATGGGCGCTCGTCGTGGGTGTGCTCATGAATGTCAGTCGAAAAGCGCCACCTGGATATCGCGCGCGCCCTTGAACGAATTGCGGCCATGCGCCGTGAGGATGTTGTCGATCAAGAGCATGTCGCCCCGCTCCCACGCGAATGCGGTCTCCTCCGCAGCGAGCGCGTCGTACACGGGATCGAGATCTTCCGCCGGCATCGGCGTGCCGTCGCCATAGCGAATTTCGTACGGCAGCGCCGCGCGCGTCTTGTAGACGGAACGCAAATACCGATACGACAGCGCGCCCATCGATCTGGCGTTGACATGCTGCGCGCTCGCCTGGTTGAACCAGACTTCTTCGCCCGTGCGCGGATGGCGTACCGTCGCCGGGCCGACGTGCGAAACCGTCACGCTTCCGTCCTCGATCCATTCGAATGCAAGGCGCGTTTCAAGGCACAGCGCCTCGACGCGCGTCCGATCGTCGGTCATGAACGCGTCGCGCCACGGACGGTGGTACTCGCCGAATGGCGTCTTCGCCGGGTCGGGCAACAAGTGATCGGGGCCCGCGAAATTGCGGCGGTACATGAGGCCCTTTTCGCGAAACCGCTCGAGCGTCGAGCCGCGCAAGCGCCGCGTGACGGCACGCATGTCCGCGAGCGGCGTTTCGCCGCCCGACTCGCTCGGCCGATTGCAATAGAAGGCAAGCATGCGCGGGTAGTCAGCCATGTACGCCTTCTCCTGATGCAAGCCGATCTTGAATGGCGCCGGCATGCGCGTCGATTCGTAGACGCCGCCGTCAATCGCCTTGCGCGGCGCCGCGCCCCCGATGTAGCCCTGCGCGTGCGCCCGATAGAGTTCGGTGATCCGCTTGAACGACGCCGTGTCGGGCAACGCGAAGCCGCGCAGCAGCACGCCGCCGTATTCCACGATGAGCGTATCGAGCGCGTCGCGCCGCTCGGCGATCCATGCATAGGCGGCGTGCCTGTCGGCGGCGAGCGAGCCGAGTCGCGGCGTGACGACGAGCGGCAGTGTTTTGTGCGGCGACACGAAGCGGCAGCGCACCGTGCCGTCGCCAAGCCGCGCAACGGCCAATGCGGCGCTCGGCTCGCGCGAGGACGTCGCGGCAGTGAGCAGGTCGATCACGCGAGCCTCGGCTTTTCGAGCAGGATTTCGAAGCCCATCGATCCAAGCCCCGACGGCGGACTGTAGACGCTCGCATGCGCTGCAAGGCCCGCGTCGGCAATGAGCGCGCGCGCTTCATCGAGCGTCACTTTTTCTTCGAGGTGCGTCGGTGGATAGTTCGCCGCCGCGCGCATTTGCGTAAAGCGCTCGAGCAGCGCGGCCGGCGCGTCGCGGCGCATGTCGTGCACGAGACCGATGCCGCCCGGGCGCAGCACGCGAAACATCTCGATGAGCGAACGCGTCTTGTCGGGCAGATGATGAAGCGTCGCGCGGCTCACGACCATCGAGAGCGCACCATCTTCGAATGGCAGCGCGAGCGCATCGCCCACCTTGAGCTCAATGCGCGCCGCCAAGCCGAGCGCCTCGATGCGCGGCCGCCCCTCATCGAGCATCGCCGGATCGAGATCGACGCCGACGAAGCGCCAGTCAGCGAAGGCCGGATCCGCGGCGAGGCGCACGGGCACGACGGCCGTCGCGGTGCCGATGTCGGCCAGGCACCCCGGCGCCGCCATGTCGCGCGCGAGCTGGCGAATGCGCGCGACGAACAGCATGTCCCACGGTTCGAGCGCTTCGGTCGCGAAGCGGTCGTAATCCTGCGCGGGGCGAAGATTCTTGAGCAGCATACTGGTGTTCCTTTTGCGAGTCGTATTTGTTTGGCGGCCTGCGACCGGTGAGCGGCGACGGCGTTTGCCCTCACAGCCAGCCGACCGGCACCGCCGCAAGCAGCTTGCGCGCCGTGGCGCTGTTGACGCCGAAAGCCGGTCGGCTGCGCCGCTCGAGCGCGTGCGCCCCCATCGCCGCCATGCGCGCGCACAGGCCGACGCCAACGCCCCAGCACGGCTCGTCGATGCCGAGATCGAGCAGCGCGGCCGCCGTGATGAAATCGATGTTGGGCTTGAGCCCCTTGCGTCGCGCCGCTTGCGCGCAGGCAGCGTCGTAAAGGCGCATGAAGCGCCCGTTGAAGCCCCACGCGGCAAATGACGCGCGCAGATGCGGCGGCCGCGGGTCTTCCTCGAAGAGCGGATGGCCGAAGCCGGAAAGCACCACGCCACGCTCGTCCAGTGCGCGGTCGACGGCGCGGTGGATGGCGTTGGCGCTGGTTGCGCCTTCGGCGGTGGCTTCGGCTTCTGCGTTGGCTTCTGCGTTGGCTTCGGCGTTGACGTCGGCGCAGTTGGCATGACGCTCCGCTTGTTGCATTCGATCGATGGTCCGCGCCGTCTCCTTCAACCAGCGCATCGCTTCGCGTGCCGCGCCGACATGCTTCGGCCCGCTCGACATGAAGCCGGCCGCAATCGCCTGCGCAAGCGTCACGCCCGTGCCGATCGCGCAGCGCGGCACCAGCACGGTCGGCGTGATGTAGCCGAAGCCCGCATGCCACGCGACGAGCAGCGCGTCCATCACGCGCTCGGCAAGCGCATCGGGTGCGCTCTCCTGTCCTCGCCTCGCCGCATTGAGCACGCGTCGCGCATGCGAGCGCGGCGGCCCATCGACGGCTCCTGCCCACCCGAGCGCCGCACGCATCAGATGCGGCGCACCGGCAAGGCAAGCGAGGAGCGCGTCGAATTCTTCATCCCACGCGACGGCTGTACCGATGTGCGCGTCACGGGGCTCGTCCATCGGCGGACGGTCAACATCGCGCATGAGCCCGCCGGCCGCGGCAAACACCATCTCGACGCCCGCCTCTCCAAGCCGCGCCGCCGCTTCGATCGATGCATTGCCTCGCGCGAACGCCTCGCCATGGCGCGCAAGGCGCGTACGCACCGCCGCGCTTTCATGAGGCTCCGGCACGCGATCGAACCACACATGCCATAGCGCTTCTTCGAAGGTGAGCGCGCCGATCAACGCATTTAGATTCTTGCCGCGCACCCACAACCCCTCGGGGGCGAGCGTCGCGCCATCGATATCGGTGCCGCGATAACGCGTCGCCGGGCGTCCAAGCAGATTTACGGGCGAATCCATGTCAGTCGGCCTCCGCCAGTTCTTCAGGGCTCACCGTGCAGGCGGCCGAGGACATCGCGTCGATTAGCGTCGCGTGCTGCAACGCAAGCGGCAACACATTGGCGAAGAAATAGCGGGCACTCTTCACTTTGCCGCGATAGAAAGCCGCTTCCGACACATCGGCGGCCACGTCCTTGGATGCGAGGCGACGCTTGGCGATGCACGCCGATTCGAACACCACCCATGCCGATGCAACCAGCCCGAACATCGCCAGAAAGCGCGTGTAGAACTGGCTGCTCGCGCGCATCTCGCCCTCACGCACCGCTTCGGCGATGCGCAGAAGCGCGCCTTCGAGCGCGTCGGCGGCCGCGCGCAGTGCGTCGAACCACTGGTCGAATGTGTCGTCGGCACAGTCGGCATCGCGGGCAAGCGTTGCCTCGAGCGCTTCGCGGAAGTAGCGCATCAGCACCGAGTGACGGCCGAACCCGAGCTTGTCGCGCACCAGGTCCTGCGCCTGGATGTAGTTCGTGCCCTCCCAGATCGACAGAATCTTCACGTCGCGCGCGTGCTGCTCGACCGGGCTCGCATCGGTATAGCCAAGCCCGCCATGCACCTGAATCGCCGTTTCGCAGATGCGCCATGCCTCGTCGGCGATGTATGCCTTGCAAATCGGCGTGAGCAGCAATTGAAGCTTGCGCGAGCGGTCGATTTCGGCCGCATCCGAACCGGGCGTGGCTTCGAGCATCGCCGCATGTGTCGCCGCCGCGGCGAGCTTGCCAAGCAGCCCCCGGCAGCTTTCCACGCGCACCTTCATGTCGAGCAGCATGCGCTGCACGTCGGCATGCTCGATGATGCACACGCGTCGCGCACGCGGATCTGTCGCGCTTTCAATTGGCCGTCCCTGCTGACGCTTGCGGGCATACGCCACCGCATGCAGATACGCGCTCGAGGCGATACCGACACCGAACATTCCCGTGCTCATGCGCGCCTGATTCATCAGCGGCACGAGCTGCAGCAGACCGACGTTCCTGCGGTTGCCAAGCAGATAGCCGCGCGTCATGCCGCTCTCGCCGAACACGAGATGCGTGTTCGCGCAGCCCTTGAACCCCATCTTGCGCGGCACGCCGACGCATTCAACGTGGTTCGATTCGATCGAACCCGTCTCTTCGTTGCGCCAGAAGCGCGGCACGATGAGGCAAGAGAGCGAATACGAATCGGCGCTCACCCCATCCACGCGCGCGAGCACGAAGTAAAGTGTATTCGCGGTCAGATCATGCATTCCCGCCGAGATGTAGATCTTCTCGCCCGTCACGGCGTAGACATCGTCGGCGATGTGCGTCGCGCGGGTCTTGACCGCGGTCAGATCGGAACCCGCCTGCGGCTCCGTCGCGCAAAAGCAAGCGTCCCATTCGCCCGTTGCAAGCGGTTCGATGAAGCGCCGCTGGCGCGGCGTTGCATGCATCGTCAGCAACTTCGACGCGGGTCGTGTGAAACCACCGTACGTCATGAACGACGGATTCGCGCCCATGAACATTTCGAAGATCACCTGCGCGATGATCGGCGGGAGAGCGGCGTTCGCGTTCGCGTTTGCGTTGGCATTCGGGAATGAGCCTGCGCCCGCCTCATTCCCCTCATGCCGCGCGTTGAGAAGCGGCATCCAGTCGTCGCGAAAGCGCTTCCACAAACCGGGATACGCGGCCGGTATCGTCACGCGGCCATCCTCGTTCAGCGTGCAGCCTTCGATGTCGCTTGCGCGATAGCTGCGGCCAAGCTCGAGCGCGAACTCACGCGCGCGTTCGAGGAGCGCGTCATACCACGCGCGAGCGCGTCCGTCATAAGGCGCGCGCGACAAAAACCGCCGGTCGACATCGCTCAGTTCCCACAGAAAAAAGCGCAGCTCGCGCAGGCTGACTTTGTATGCACTCGCGTTCATGTAGCCGGTTCCTCGGATGGGGTCAGTGAAGCGCAATGCGCGGAGCGCCATGCAGCTCGGCCACGAAGGCACCCGCACCGCCCGCGAGCGTGGCATCGCAAACGAGCACCAGGCGCCGGTCGCAGGTGCGAATCGTCGCGCGAGCCAGTGCGAGCGATGCGACGGCGTCGGCCGACGACAGATGCGTCGCATCGCGTGCAAGCAGCCGCTCCCGTGCAATGCCGAGCCGTGCGGTGAGGGTCGCCCGAAACGAAGCGCTAAAGCCGGCCGGCGCGAAGCAGTCGATCTCCGAGGCGGCAACGCCCGCGTCCGCAAGCGCTTGCGTCGCTGCGGCGAGCGTCGGCGCGATGAGACGCGCTTCGAGCGCGTGAGGGATCATCGCCCACGGATCGTCGATGACGTCGCCCTGCGTGAGCGCATGGCCTAACACCTGAATTCCCGACGCGCGAGCCGGCTCGCTCGGCGATGCGCGGCGCAAGAGCAGTGCCGCGGCGCCATCGCCGTATGCAACGAAGTCGCCGTAGACGCGGAAGAACGGGTAAAGCCATTTGTCCGCGGCGATGAAGAGCATCTGGCCGCCATCGCACAGCAACCCCTCGGCAAGCGGCAGCGCCGCCATCAACCCAAGCGTGCCGCACTGCCCTACCGAAAACGGCAACGCGTGATCGATGCCGAGCGTGTGCTGCACGCGGCCCGCGACCGATTCGGCGACTTGCTGGTTCAGCGTTGCGTGTGCGAGCACGATGTGCGTCGTCGCTAACAACTCCCGCTCGCCCGCGCACTTGGCGAGCGGATCGAGCACGGCGATCGCAAGATCGGACAGGCTTTGCCCCGGCGGCGCGATCGGCAGCATGGCCGCGTTCGAGCGCGCGAGCCGCGCGGACTCCATTTCGTCGATGCGTCCGCGCTCGCGCGGTAGCGCAAAGCGCGCCGAGGGTATCGTCAACGAACCCAGGCCGAGGTTGCGCTCGGTGGCTTGCACGGCGTCGAAGGCGACGCGTGGCGGCTCGTGGATGCTCAGGTGGTCGATGATCAACATGTGCCTTGCTCCGCGACGGCCGCCGCTTGCCGCAACTCGACATCGAAACGTTGCGCGTGGCGCGCCTTGAGCAGCGGCCGGTCGATCTTCCCGTTCGCATTGCGGGGCAGCGGCTCGTTCGATACGTCGATATGGAGCGGCACCATGTAGGACGGCAGCCGTTCGCGGCACGTGCGCGCAATCGCCTGCGCGCAGTCCGTCGGCGCGCCGGCGCCGCGCACGCAGACGACGATAGCCTGCCCGAGCGACGGATGCGGCACGCCGAACGCGGCCGCTTCGAGCACCGCGACGCAGCCGAACACCATCTCCTCGATTTCGGTCGGGCTCACGCGATAGCCGGAGGTCTTGATCATGTCGTCGGCGCGCGCGACGAAGTACAGATAGCCATCCTTGTCGCGTCGCACGATATCGCCCGACCAGACGACCATGTCGGCAAGCGCAATCGTGCCCTGCGCGCGCGACAACGGACGAAAGCGCTCAGCCGTCAACGCAGGCGCGCGCCAATAGCCGAGCGTCACGAACGCGCCCCGATGCACGAGCTCGCCGGGCTCGTCGTCGGCACATTCGCTGCCGTCGGGCCGCACGACGAGAATCTGCGCGTTCGGCACGGCCTTGCCGATCGAGCCGGGTCGGGCGGCGGCGTCCTCGGGGGCGAGATAGGTCGAGCGGAACGCTTCTGTCAGCCCGTACATCATGTACGGCAGCGCGTAGGCAAAGACGCGCCGCAAGCGATCGAGTAGCGGCGTCGGCATGGTGCCGCCCGTGTTTGCGAAGCGACGCACGCGCGCGCCCGTCTTCTCGGGCCACCGGACGGCGGCGAGTTGCATCCAGAGCGGCGGCACCGCGGTGATTGAAGTCACGCCGACGCGTTCGCAGTACGCCGGCACTTCGTCGGGCGTGAGGAAGTCGAGCGGCGCGTAGCAGGCACCCACCGCGAGCGCCGTCGTCAGCTGGCTCAGGCCCGCATCGAAGCTGAGCGGCAGTACACCGAGAATGACGTCGTCATGCGCAAGACGCTGATACGCGGCGACGCTCTGCGCCCCGGCGACGAGATTGCGCTGTGATAGCACCACGCCCTTTGGATGCCCCGTCGAGCCCGAGGTGTAGAGGATCGCGGCCGGGTCGGCGTCGGTCACGGGAGTGTCGATGAGCCTGTGT
Organism: Trinickia sp.; assembly: GCA_035938775.1. GTDB lineage: Bacteria > Pseudomonadota > Gammaproteobacteria > Burkholderiales > Burkholderiaceae > Trinickia. The sequence goes on along the minus strand of DASZGN010000208.1, from coordinate 4,725 downwards.
GCCGCCACGGCCGCGTCATTGGGTGTTTCCGTTTCGGCGAGTGCAGGCAGGTCGTCCGCGAACCAGCAGATGAGGGGTTCACGGTGTTGGTCGCACGTTTGGTCGTCGCCCTCCTCGCGCGTCATCGCCACTATCGCCCCCTCTCCGAGACGTTGAAGACGTTGGCGCGTCGTCAGCAAGAGCCGTGCGCCACTGTCGTCGAGGATATGGCGAACCTGATGCGCCTTCAGTTGCGGATTGATCGGCACGACGATCGCACCCGCCAGGTTCACCGCGAGCATCGTGACGATCGTTTCATAACGCTTCGGCGCATACGTCGCGACGCGCTCGCCACGTGCGATGCCGGCGGCTTGCAATGCCGCCGCGAGTCGCACGACGTTGTCTCGCAAGCGCGAATAGTCGATGCGGCGTTCGCCATCGTCAAAAGCGATCCGTTGCGGCGCATTCGTCGCGACGAGGTCGAGCAGATCGAAGAGTCGGATATGAGCATTCATCGGCAGCGCGCTCCTCACGCGTGGCGCAGGTAGACCCGGGCAGGCTTGTGCGACAGAAAACCGCTTACGGTGTACGAATGGTGGTAGGCGCCGCATCGGTCGAAGATGGCGAAGTCGCCCGTTTGGGGTGTTTGGGCGCCGGCGGGGAGATAGCCGATCACGTCCGCCCGATTGCAGGTACTGCCGACGAACGTGATGGGCAACCGGGCTTGCTCGCTCGAGCCTTGTCGGCGTGCGCCGTCGTGCGGCACAACCACCGGCGCCTGCCACGTCTTCAGCATCGATTCCGTTTTGGCGAGCAGGAAGTTCTGGCTCATGCCGCCGTCACACACGGCGATGATGCGATCGCCCCAGCGCTTGACCGCGGTAACGCGCGTGACGAAAGCACCGGCGTCGGCAAACACCGCCCGCCCCGCTTCGTGCGCAAGCGCATAGCGCGCGGCAAGCGGCGCGAGTCGCGCGCGATAGCGCCGGAGTGTGGCGGCGTCGTGCCCTTCTTGCGCAAAGCCGCCGCCGACGCTGAGCCGCGTGAGCGGTGCACCCGCGAGCGGCGTGAGCGTGTCGGCGAGATCGGCGAGCGCGTAGGCGAGATCGGCGGAGTCAGCCCGGCCGAACAAATCGGCTGAGCCCGTCGCGCGGACATGCGCGTCGGCAATTACATCCGCATCCCTATCCCCATCCGCATCCGCATCCGAAACGCAGAAGGTGCCTGAGCCCGCGAACGCATGCAGCCCCGCGACGCGAATGCCGACCGCGGCGAGACGCGCCGTCACTTGCGCGGCTTCGTCGCAGGTCATGCCGAAGTGGTCGTGCCACGCCTTTGGCGCACGCGCGCCGAGAAGCGCTGCCACGTTCAGCCGCAGCAGCACATCCTGCACCGGCTTGCCCGCCGCAAGCGCGATGAAACGTTGCGCGACATCGGGGTTGTCGAGGACAAAGCGGCAGCGCGATACAAGCCCCGCGCGAATGAACGCTTCGCTCATCGCCGGATTGTTGAGGTACTTCACGTGCGTGCCGCGCCCGACCACGATGTCGAGCTCGCCCTGGCTCGCGAGCTCGATGCCGTCTTCGAACGCGTGAGCGCAGCGCACGAAGAGATCGCGATCGGAATTGGCCTTGAGCGATACGATGAGCTGCGTGCCGAGCGCTTCGCGCAGCGCCCCATAGCGATCGATTACACGCTGCGGATCGAATACGTAGCAAGGCGTGTCCAGGTCGGCGAGCCAGCTTGCATCGGCTTCGCCGTATGCATCGGCTTCACCGCATGCATCGGCTTCACCGCATGCATCGCCTTCTTCCTGCAAGACGGCGCGAGCGGCCATATCGATCGGGTCAGTTTGCGTCATCGGTTTCACCTGAAAGCGGGTGGAGCGTGATGGCGCCGAAGGCGCCGGTATTCGACTGCATGACGCCGATCACATGCGCGCCCGCGTCGACGGCGGCAAGTCCCGCATCGGCGAGATTGATCGCGAAGTCGGAGCAGCACGCGTGGCCGCGCTTAAATACGTTGTCCTCGAAGAGACGCGCGCGCGGCACACCCATCGCACGGGCGAGCGAATGCCAGCCGCGCAGGTCCGTGTTGTTCGGCAGCACGCGCCCGAAGCGCTCGAGCGGCGTGCCGCTGCCCGCACACGCGGCGCGGATGATGTCCCGCGTGTGCTGCCACTCCATCGCGATCATCTGCCGCGCGACGCCTGCCACGGCGTCCGAACCGGGATGCCACGCGGCGTGATTGGCGATCGCCACATGGCCGATGCGGTTGCGCGTGCTGCCTCGCGTCACGAGCACGCATGCGGCGCCGTCGCTTTGCACCCCGGAGCGCTCGCGCAGGCGGTAGTGCTCGCCGTACACGCGGTCGACGGAGACGACGAGCGCCGCATTGGCCTCACCGTAGGCGTTCAGTAGCGCATCGGCCACGCGCATACCGCCTGCGATGCCGACGCAGCCCAACTGCCCGATCGAGGCGGCCCACTGCGTGCGAATACCATGCGCGTGCGCCACTTCTGCCGGCAGACTACGAGGCGCCGCGGGTACGCTGAACTGCTGCGTGTGCACGTGGATCAGCAAGTCGATGTCCGATGGTGCGAGCGCCGCCTCGTCCATGAGCCGGCCGACAGCACGCGTCGCGAGCTCGACCTCGCCGATTTCAGGCGCCGCGTGAAAGTAGCGGCAACCGGAGGCCACGATTGCCTCGACGCGTTCGCGCGGCCAGCCGTGCCGCTGCGCACACGCTTCGATATCGAGGGGCCGGCCGGGCAGCTCGTACGCCGCGGCGTCGATGCCGATTGACCAGCGCGTCTTGTGAGTGTCGTCGATCATCATGGCCTCACGCGCCCAGTGCGAGCGGCATCGCTTCGTAATCGATCACGTCGAGCTGCTCGAACGTGCGCCGCACGCGTGGCGTGAGCAAGCCCATTTCGCGGATCGTCGGCACAAGACGCCGGAAAATCGAGCGGCGGATCGCGTTCGAAACCGCCGACTCGCGCACCATCTGCGCGCACGCGTGACGCGAAAAGCCCATCGGCTCCCAGATATCGTCGGCGCACAGATGTTCGTAGAGCACCGCGGCCCCCTCGCTCACGAACTCCTCGCGCTCCTTCAACTCGGTGGCCGACATCTCGTTGTAGATGCGCGTGAGCGTGATGCGTCCAACGGCGAAGTGGCGTGACTCGTCGCGCTGAATCCGCGAGAACAGATCCTTGACGAACGGGTCCGCGCTGTACGCAACGACGCTCTGGAAAATCGACAACGCGATACCCTCGACGAGCACCTGCATGCCGAGGTTCGTCATGTCGAGCGCCGACGCCGTCACCGTGTCCTTAAGCAAGCTCGCAAGCGAGCGGCTCATCGGGTAACGCACGCTGAATTTGTCGTTGACGAGCCGCGCATAGGCTTCGACGTGGCGCGCCTCGTCCATCATCTGCGCGGCCGCGCACAGGCGCGCCGAAAGGCCCGTCTCCGCGCTTGCCAGCTTCGCCGCGCACACGAGCGCGGCCTGCTCGCCGTGCAGGATCTGCGAAAGAAGCCAGCTCTGCGCGTGGTGGCGCACCTGGCTGCGGCCCGCGCCATCGAGCTTGCCCCAGAAGTCGGTGCCGTAGACGAGCAGCGTTGCGTCGGGCATGCCAAGCGGATTGTCGGCATCGAGCGTGACGCTCCAGTCGATGTCCTTGGCGACGTCCCACTGCGCCGCCTTTGCCTTCTCGTAGAGGCTCGTCAGCGCCGCCTCGCGGCATTCGTAGTCGTCGGACATCACCGCTTCGACGGGCATCGTCCAGCGAATGGGCGATGCGCCCGGCTGGGGCTGCGCACCGGGCCGCGGTTGAAGCTGCGTTTCAGGCGTCGATCGACGCTGAGATTGCTGTTGCATTGTGGGTCTCCGCAGCCGGCTTACCGGCCGGCGCGATCAGAGAAGTGACTCGGGGCGTCGACGCGAGCTTCGCCGCCCTCGGGTGCGACGGGTGCGATGCGATCGACACGCACCGCATGCTGCGGCCACGGGCGCACGAGCGCGGTCTCCACGGCGTCGAGCCATGCGTCGCTCGGCGATGTGCAGACGAACGTGTTGTCGCCGGGAAAGTCGAGATCGCGGCGAATCCGGTCCGCGATTGCGATGCACGGCACCTGCGCGCACTGCCAGAACGCGAGCTGCGCGGCGAGCCCCGTGCCGAGGAGCACGCGCGCATCGAGCAGATTCGACGGCATCGGCTCGCAATGCGGCATGCGCAATTGCACGAACACGCGCGCCGCCGCGCCAAGCCGCTCCCAAACAAGTTCGACGATTTCGGAGACGAACCGAAAGTACTGCGCGTGATCGAGCAGCACCGGGCATCGCGAATCGGGTTGATCGGGCTGATAGGCGGCGACGCGCGCGTAGTCGTCGAGCGCGCCAAGCGGCACGTTGTAGCTTGCGCCCGGCAGCACCACGGGTACGCTACGCGCGCGGCTCAAGCCGTAGCGGCGGGTGACGGGCGCGCTCATCGAACGTCGGCCTCCAGGTGCAACGCCGTGCGGCACGAAAGAGCGAATTCGGCGATCGCGAAGTAGCCATCGAGCGCAAGCGAGTTGACGATGACGCTGCGCGACGCGCGTGCCTCGCTTCGCCCGCTGTCGCACGCCTCGTCCGTGTCGCAATCGTTGCGGACATCGTGCGCATCGTTGACGTCTTGCGCATTGGGCGCATTGAGCGCAAGCGCATCCACATCATCAACCGCATTACCCGCATCACGCGCAT
>DASZGN010000207.1:0-5064 GCA_035938775.1 Trinickia sp. | reverse complement strand
CCTCGGCGCGCTAGCGCGCCTCTGCAAACCAAAAGGTGCGCGTCACAAAGAATGACTATGTAGGCACGCCTATTTTGCGCTGCTGCCGCATCCATCTCTGCAATCGATTGCTAAATAGGCAGTTTCAATCTGTGTAACGCAAATCCATAACTCCAGGGAAGTCCCCAATTTGACGATACGCAAATCTTCTGCGTATCATGCAATCGTTTGCAAAGAAATGGGGTACGCCATGAAGGAAGGAAGCTCGATAGTCGGCAGCGTGGACACGTTGACCGACATAGTCAGAGCGGCGATGAGCCATACCGACGATGCCCGGCTGCGCGAAATCGTCGACGCGCTCGTAAAGCACGCTCATGCGTTCTTGCGCGAGGCTCGCTTGACCGATGACGAGTTCGACCATGGACTCGATTTCATTCGAACCGTCGGTCAAGTCTGTCACGACAAACACAACGAGGTCGTGCTGCTTGCCGACGTGCTCGGTTTGTCGACGATGGTCAAGCTGCTCAACACGCAAGACGATGGCGGCCGTACGCCAGGCGCGTTGCTCGGCCCGTTCTTTCGTGCCAATGCGCCCGAGTGTCAGGACGGGGCCAACATCGCCTTCGCCAATCAACCGGGCGTACCGCTCTTTGTGACCGGCACGGTGCGCGACAAGGCCGGCAGGCCGATCGCGCAGGCGAGCGTCGACGTCTGGCAAGCGTCGCCCACGGGCCTCTATGAAAATCAGGATCCCGAGCAACCCGATATGAATTTGCGAGGGCGTTTTCAAACCGATGCGCAAGGTCGCTTCCGGTTTCGCAGCGTACGGCCGGCCGGTTATCCGGTGCCCACCGACGGTCCGGTCGGAACGCTCCTCGCCAAGCAGCAGCGTCATCCGTACCGGCCTGCCCATCTGCATTTCGTTGTCATCGCCGAGGGTCATGAAACCTTGATCTCGCAGGTGTTCGCGGACGACTCCGAGCATCTGCACAACGATGTTGTCTTCGGCGTGCTGCGCGAACTGGTCGGCAGATTCGAATTGCACGATGACGGTAAGGCACCCGCTTCCGACGTGCGCGGACCTTATTGCACACTTGCGTGCGAATTCGTGCTCGCCGAAGGTACGCCGACGTATCCCAATCCGCCGATCAAGTGACAAAGGACTCGAAGATGACACAGCCTCTTGCAGGAAAGGTCGCCGTCATAGTTGGAGGCACCGGCGGTATCGGCAGGGCGAGCGCGCAGCAACTGGCGCACGCTGGTGCGCGCGTGGCCGTGGTCGCGCAATCAAACGTCGAACGCGCACAGGCCGTCGTCCACACGTTGCCGGAGGAAGGCCATCTTGCCCTGGCCGCGCGCATAACCGACAGCGCGGCACTTGCGAGACTCGCCAACGAAGTCGGCGAACGACTCGGACGTGCGGACATCCTCATCAACACAGCAGGGTTCACGAAGGCGATCAAGCACGCCGATCTCGATGCGCTGGATGACGAGTTGATCGACGAAATCTTCCGCGTCAATTGGCGCGGGCAGTTCGCGGCCATTCGCGCTTTTCGCCCCCTGCTCGCCGCATCGGGAGACGGCCTCGTCGTCAACGTATCGTCTATCGCCGGGCGTACGGGCGTAGGCAGCAATGTCGCTTACTGCGCGGTGAAGGCGGGACTCGACGTAATGGCCGTTTCACTCGCGCGCGCCCTTGCACCGACGATTCGCGTGCTCAACGTCGCGCCGGGAGTGGTCGATACGGAATTCGTGCCTGGCCGCGGCCCGGATTTCAACGAGAAAGCCGCGGCGACGACGCCCCTCGGTCGCATCGGCACGCCCAATGACGTAGCCTCCGCGATCCTCGCGTGCGCAACCAACTTGCGCTTCAGCACCGGCGTGACATTCGTCGTCGACGGCGGACGCGGACTGAACTGAGCGCAAGGTACAACGAGACTTCGACATGCATTCACGCAAGACCATCATCACCTGCGCAGTGACGGGAAACATCACCAAGCCCGAGCAACATCCCGGCCTGCCGATTACGCCTGCGCAAATTGCCGACGCTTGCATTGGTGCGGCACGTGCCGGTGCCGCCATGGTTCATATCCATGTGCGCGACCCGCAAACAGGCAAGCCGTCGATGGAGCTCGGCCTTTACCGTGAAGTGATCGAGCGCATCCGGCAAGCCGATTCCGAGCTCATCATCAACCTGACGACCGGTCCGGGCGGGCGCTTCATTCCTAGCGACGACAATCCGCGCGTCGCGGCGCCCGGCACCACTTTGCTGCCTCCGGAGCGACGCGTCGAGCACATCGTTGCACTCAAGCCCGACATTTGCAGCCTCGATCTGAACACGATGAATTCGGGCGGCGACGTTGTCATCAATACGCCGAAGAACGTCACCCGCATGGCGAACCTGATTCGCGAGGCCGGCGTAAAGCCCGAGCTCGAGATATTCGATTCCGGCGATCTCCATCTCGCGCTCGACTTGATTCAAAGCGGTGTGCTCGAAGGGCCAGGGCTATGGACGTTTGTTCTTGGCGTCAAATACGGTTTCGCGGCCACGCCCGAGACGCTGCTCTACGCACGCAACTTCCTGCCTAAGGGGGCACGATGGTCGGCGTTCGGCACGGGACGATTCGAGTTTCCGATGGTCGCGCAGGCCTGGCTTGCCGGGGGCCATGTGCGCGTTGGACTCGAAGACAACATCTACATCTCCAAGGGCGTCCTCGCTCGCGACAACGCCGAGCTCGTCACGCGTGCATCCGATATCGTGCGGTCACTCGGCGGGGCGATCGCTACCGCCCGCGAGGCACGCGAAGAACTCGGACTCGTTAGCGCGTAAGGCGGCCGGCCGCACAGCGCGCAAACACTGCAACCTCCCACAACGCGTTTCTTCTATCGGGGAACATAAAATGAGGTCCAACTCCATCCGCGTCGAACAAAAGAGCGCGAATATCGACTCGCTCGAATTGACGTTCGTCGAACGCGCCAGACCTTCCATTCGGGAGGGCGAATGCTTGATCGAAGTGTCGAGCGCCGGCGTCAATCCGAGCGACGTGAAGGCCGTGCTCGGCTTTATGCCGCACGCGGTTTGGCCGCGTACGCCGGGGCGCGACTATGCGGGTGTCGTGCTCGACGGGCCGGACGATCTGATTGGGCGGAACGTCTGGGGCAGTGGCGGAGAACTGGGAATTCGCGTCGATGGCACGCACGGTCGGTTTCTCGTGACGCAAGCGGCTGGTGTGCGGTGCAAGCCAACGCGGCTGACGATGGAGGAAGCCGGTGCGATCGGCGTGCCCTTCATCACAGCGCATGAAGGACTGCGCCGCGCAGGCGGCGTCAAAGCCGGCGATGTCGTGCTGGTCCTCGGCATGAATGGAAAAGTCGGCCAGGCGGTGACGCAGCTTGCCACCCGTGTGGGCGCGCGTGTGTTTGGGGTGGAACGAACCAGGCAACCCTATATCGGCCATGCGAATGGCGAAGTGCGAGCGATCGATGCGTCGACGGAATCGATAAGCGAAGTGGTACGCCGCGAAACCGGTGGAAAGGGTGCCGACATCGTCTTCAACTCAGTTGGCAGTCCTTACTTCGAAGAGGCCAATCGTGCAATGGCAGTCGGCGCGACACAGGTCTTCATCTCCACGATCGACCGCGCGGTACCGTTCGATATCTTCACGTTCTACCGAGGGCAGCACACCTACGTCGGCGTCGACACACTTGCGCTGGATAGCGTAGCGGGCGCGCACATACTCGATACTTTATGGCCTGCATTCGAAGACGGCACCCTTCGCCCTTTCCCGATTGCAACCGACCATGTCTTCCCGCTTGAGCGCGCGGCAGATGCCTATCGCGCCGTGCTCAACGGTGCGAACAACCGCGTGCTGATCAAGCCATGAACGTCACGCGTTTCGACACCGCGCCCGAGTATTTCCCGGCCGATCACGAACGGATGCGTTGCCTGCGCCTTCAAGGCAAGGAGGCAGGGCCTGCATCGCATCTGTGGCTCGGCGCATCGTTGATCGAACCGGGCGGCTCGACGTCGTTCAGTGCGGCATCCGTAGAAAAGCACTACGTCGTACTCGAAGGCGAAATTCAGGTGCGCACCGAAGGGGGCTTGGTGACGCTGCGGCGATTCGATTCATGCAGACTCGCGCCCGGAGAAAGGCGCGCGTTGTTCAATGCGTCGAACGAAGCAGCGATTGTGCTGCTCGCTATGCCGCTGGACACCGTCGGCGCACGATGAGCGCGTTTGCGCCGCGCGTGCGGCGCAAACGCGGCTTACTTTCTATTGGCGCACCGTGCGGCGCGGGGCGCCTGCTTTAACTTTGGGCGGCGGGGCGGTCGATCCACGTTCCATCAACTGTGGTGGCAAGGTGATGCGCAATGGCGCGGAGTCGGGCGTGGCGATCATGTCGAGCAGCAGGCGAGCGGCATGACGGCCCATGTCGCGGTGCTGGATGCGCAGCGTGGTGAGCGGCGGATGGAGCATGTCCAAGAGTGGCATGTCATTGTGGCCGATCACTGAAATTTCATCGGGGCACCGAATCGATCGCGCGGCAAACACGTCATAGCAGCCAAGTGCGATCAGGTCGTTGCCGGCGATGATCGCCGTGACGCCCTTGTTCTTGTCGATCAACTGCTCGCAAGCCGTGCGTCCCGCCTCGCGCGTGAAATCGGCTGCTTCTACAATCAGCTCCGCATTCAAACGATGACGCCGCATCGCCATCTCGAACCCGAGAATACGAGACTGCCCTGTCGCGACCCGAGCGGGGCCCGCGAGGTGCGCGATGCGTTCGTGTCCGAGCTTGACGAGATGATCGACAGCAAGCTGCATCGATAAGAAGTCGTCGTTGACGACTTCAGACACTTGACGGCCTTCTTCCGCGCGATTGACGAGCACGACCGGCACGCGATCGAGAATGCAGCGACGCACGAGCGGATCGTGACGCGCCGCGGTTGCGAGCACCAACCCATCGACGCGGCGCTCGAGCATCTGCTCGAGCATTCGCTCCTGATCTTTCATCGTCCCCGTGACGTTGGCAATCAGCACGCCGTAGCCCTCGGCACTCAACTCTTCTTCAATGCCCCGGACAATCG
>DASZGN010000206.1:0-2449 GCA_035938775.1 Trinickia sp. | reverse complement strand
GCGTTGTCGGCGAGATTTTCATTGCGGGCTCGCAGGTTGCGCGCGGCTATCTGAATCGACCGGAACTGACAGCGGAGCGGTTTATCCGGGACCCCTTCGCTGAAGATGCCGGCGCGATGATGTATCGGACCGGGGACTTGGCGCGCTATCTGCCGGACGGAAATATCGAATACATTGGCCGCAACGACGATCAGGTGAAAATCCGCGGCTTTCGCATCGAGCTGGGTGAAATCGAGGCGGCGTTGCGCCTATGCGACCTCGCCGAGGCGGTCGTCATCGCTCGCGAGGACAAAGCAGGCGACAAACGGCTGGTCGCCTACTACACAGGCACCGAGCGGGACAGAGACGAGCTTCGTCGTCATCTGTCGGCGCGCCTGCCGGATCACATGGTGCCGTCGGCCTTCGTGCACCTCGATGCGCTGCCTTTGACGCACAACGGCAAGCTCGATCGGCTTGCTCTGCCGGCGCCCGCCGACGATGCCTATGCGCGTCCCGCTGACGAACCACCCGTCGGCCTCACCGAGCAACGGCTCGCGCGGATATGGTGCGAGTTGCTCGGCATCGAACGCGTGGGTCGTCACGACAACTTTTTCGAGCTCGGCGGTCACTCGCTGCTGGCCGTCAGCCTTCTGCGCGAAATGAGTCGAGCGGGCTTAAGCGCGGACGTGAGCACATTGCTGACAGCGCCGACGCTCGCCGCCTTGGCAAGCCGGGTGACAACAGATGCGAAGCCGAGCGCCGTCGCATCCAACGCCATCCCGGCCGGCGCACAACGGATCGAGCCGCACATGCTCCCGCTCGTGACGCTGACGAGCAAAGAGATCGACGCGATCGTCGCGACGGTCCCCGGCGGCGCGGCCAACGTGCAAGACATCTATCCGCTCGGGCCATTGCAGCAAGGGATGCTCTATCACCATCTGTCGGCGACGCAGGGCGATCCCTATGTGCTTCACACGTTGTTCTCGTTCGATAGCCGGGAGCGCTTGGAGCGATTCGCCGAGGGGCTGCGCTTTGTCGTCGGACGTCACGATGTGTTGAGGACCGCAGTCGTATGGGAGGGGGTGCGCACTCCGGTGCAGGTCGTGTGGCGCGAGGCGGCGCTGGCGGTCACCGAAGTCGATGCGCCGCGCAATGCGGGGAAGCGTTCGATTCGTGAACTTGCCGCTTATTTGCAGGATCGCTTCGATCCGCGTGTGACACGCCTTGATTTGCGCGGGGCGCCGCTCTTGCGGCTCGAGTTCGTTTCGGATGAGGCCACAGGCGCTGTCGTCGCTTTGCTGCGCTTTCATCACATCGTGCTCGATCACTCGGGGCTCGAAGTATTGCAGCACGAGCTGCGGGCGTGGCTTTCCAATGAGACGTCACAGCTCGCCGAGCCTGTGCCGTACCGCGACTACGTGGCCCAGGCCCTGTTCGGGACGAGCGTGGCCGATCATGAAGCGTTCTTCGGCGACATGCTTGCCGATGTGAACGAGCCTACGCTTCCCTTCGGCAAGGCGGACGTGCAGGGCGGCTACGACGACATCGAAGAGGTGCGGGCGACCATCGATTCGCCGCTGGCTACCCGGCTGCGGACCCAGTCACGTCAACTTGGGGTGAGCGCGGCAAGCCTCGTGCACGTCGCGTGGGGACACGTGCTGGGCCGACTGACGGGACGGGACGACGTCGTTTTCGGGACGGTGTTGCTCGGGCGATTGGGCGGCGGCGAGGGCGTGGATCGGGCGCTCGGCCTTTTTATCAATACCCTTCCGTTGCGTGTGCGCGTGGGCGCGCAAAGCGTGCGCGAAGCAGTCAAGGAGACAGGCGCGCGGCTCGCGGCGCTACTCGCGCACCAACACGCATCGCTTGCGCTCGCTCAACGATGCGGTGGTGTTGCGGCGCCCACGCCCTTGTTCAGCGCGATGCTGAACTATCGACATAGCGACGCAGCCATAACTGAAGCCGGGGCGTCGCGGCTCGCTGAGGGCATCGACATGCTCGAGGTCCGTGAGCGGACGAACTATCCGCTCGCGCTGTCGGTGGACGATTTCGGCGAGCGGTTCCGACTCATCCTTCAGACCACGGGGGGCGTCGATGCGCGACGTGTCTGTGGATACGTCGAGACTGCTATCGCGAATCTCGTCGATGCGCTGGAGCATGCGCCGCATACGGGCATAGGCAGTGTGCGCGTGTTGCCCGAATCGGAGCGCTACGAGCTGCTGGTGGAACGAAACCCAACGATGACCGACTACCCGCGCGAGCACGCGGTGCATTCGCTCTTCGAAGCGCAGGTAGCGCGCGCGCCGCACGCGAGTGCGGTGATGGAGGGCGAGCGCTCGGTGAGCTATGCCGAGCTCGATGAGCACGCGGCGCGCATCGCGCGGCATCTGGTGCGCGCGGGCACGAGGCCGGGCGACCGGGTGGCGATCGTGCTGGGCCGCTCGATCGACTTGATCGCGTGTGAGATCGC
>DASZGN010000205.1:0-2772 GCA_035938775.1 Trinickia sp. | reverse complement strand
GGACGTGCCCGCGTTGCTCGACTGGTGGCGCTCGCAAACGCTCGACGTGAGCTTCTTGCCGACGCCCATCGCCGAATTGGCGTTTGCGGAAGGGGCCCCGCCGAAGGGGCTTCGGGTACTGCTCGTCGGGGGCGACCGGCTGCGGCGTCTGCCGCCGTGGGCGCAAAGCGTATCGATCGTGAACAACTACGGTCCCACCGAAAACACGGTGGTGGCGAGCTCGGGACAGCTGCGCTCCGACGACACGGTGCTGCACATCGGCCGACCGATCTCGAACACCCGCATTCACATTCTGGATGCACGGCACGAACCTGTGCCGCTCGGCGTTGTCGGCGAGATTTTCATTGCGGGCTCGCAGGTTGCGCGCGGCTATCTGAATCGACCGGAACTGACAGCGGAGCGGTTTATCCGGGACCCCTTCGCTGAAGATGCCGGCGCGATGATGTATCGGACCGGAGACCTGGCGCGCTATCTGCCGGACGGAAATATCGAATACGTCGATCGCAATGACGATCAGGTCAAGGTCCGCGGCTTTCGCATCGAGCTCGGCGAGATCGAGACTCGCTTAAGCGAACACCCGAGCGTGCGCGAAACGGTGGTGCTCGTGCGCGAGGATGTTCGGGGCGACAAGCGCTTGGTCGCCTACGTGACGCTGGTTCAGGATACGGCCGATGTGGCAGCCGTGCTGCGGGCGCATTTGAGCTCGTGCCTGCCCGAGTACATGGTCCCGGCGGCCTATGTGTCCCTGCAAGTCCTGCCGCTTACCGCGAACGGCAAGCTCGATCGCCGGACATTGCCAGCGCCGGAAGACGGTGCTTATGGTCGGCGCGACTACGAAGCGCCGCAGGGAGAAGTCGAAACGAGGCTGGCAGAAATCTGGACGCACCTTTTGCAAGTGGAACGGGTAGGCCGCCATGACAATTTCTTCGAACTAGGCGGTCATTCGCTGCTGGCGGTACGTCTTGTCGAGCGCATGCGCCAGGCGGATATCCATGCCGATATCCAGGTGTTGTTCAGCAAGCCGACGTTGTTGGAGCTTGCCCGGGCGGTCGGCGCAGCAGGTGCGCGAGAAGTGGAGGTGCCGCCCAATGGCATTCCGCCCGGCTGCGAGGCGATCGATCCATCGATGCTGCCGCTCGCGGCGCTCACTGGCGACGAGATCGAGCGTATCGTGCAAGCGGTACCGGGCGGGGCGCGCAATATTCAGGACATCTATCCACTTGCGCCGTTGCAAGAAGGTCTGCTTTATCACCACCTTGCATCGCAGATGGGCGACGCCTATCTGATGCACGCGAGCATCGCATTCGAAAGCAGGAGCAAGCTCGATCGTTTTGTAGAAGCGCTGCGGGCGGTGATCGCACGCCATGACACGCTGCGCACGGCTGTGATGTGGGAGGGCTTGCGCGAGCCGCTGCAGGTGGTATGGCGCGAGACGGTGCTGCACGTGCAGCAGGTGCAGCCTGATGACGGAACCACCGATGTGGCCGAGTGGCTGCAGCATCGGTTCGATTCGCGCCATCATCGGATCGATCTTCGCCGCGCACCGCCGCTCGAAGCGTACTTTGCGCAAGACGAGTCGACGAAGCGCTGGGTGCTGTTGCTGCTGCTTCATCACATCGCGCTCGATCACACCGGTCTCGAGATCATGCTGGACGACGTGGGCGCGCATCTGGCAGGCGTTGAAGCGAGCCTGCCGCCGGCACAGCCGTTGCGCAACTACATTGCGCAGGCGCGGCTTGGCGTGAGCGAGGCCGAGCATGAGGCGTTCTTTCGTGAAATGCTTGCCGAGGTCGCGGAGCCGACGCTTCCATATGGTCTATCGGACGTGCAGGGCGACGGCAGCGGCATCAGCGAAGCGCGCCTGCCCGTCGCGCGCGACCTGGCGGCGCGGGTGCGTGCGCAGGCGCGATCACGGGGGATAAGCACGGCGAGCGTGTTTCATCTCGCATGGGCGCAAGTGTTGAGCAAGCTGTCGGGCCGCGACGACGTGGTATTCGGCACGGTGTTGTTCGGGCGCTTGCGGGCCGGGGACGGCGCGGAGCGCGCGCTCGGCTTGCTCATCAACACCTTGCCGTTGAGGGTAAAGCTTGAAGGCGTCAGCGCGGATCAAGCCCTTATGTCGACGCATCGCGCGCTAACGGGGCTCCTCTTGCACGAGCATGCGTCGCTTACGCTGGCGCAACGCTGCAGCGGGGTGGCCGCACCGGCGCCGTTGTTCAGCGCGCTGATGAATTACCGTCATACCCGCGAGTCCGAGTTCGACGCCAATTCGGCGCGGCGCTGGCACGGCATCGAAATTCTCGCAAGCGAAGAGCGGACGAACTATCCGTGCTCGCTGAGCGTGGACGACCTCGGGGACGATTTCTGTTTGACCGCGCAAGTCGTCGCACGCATCGATGCCTCGCGCGTGTGCGCCTATATGCACGAGGCGCTGTCGAATCTCGTCGATGCGCTGGAGCATGCGCCACATACGGGCGTGTGCGATGTGCGCGTGTTGCCCGAATCGGAGCGCTACGAGCTGCTGGTGGAACGAAACGCAACGATGACCGACTACCCGCGCGAGCACGCGGTGCATTCGCTCTTCGAAGCGCAGGTAGCGCGCGCGCCGCACGCGAGTGCGGTGATGGAGGACGAGCGCTCGGTGAGCTATGCCGAGCTCGATGAGCACGCGGCGCGCATCGCGCGGCATCTGGTGCGCGCGGGCACGAGGCCGGGCGACCGGGTGGCGATCGTGCTGGGCCGCTCGATCGACTTGATCGCGTGTGAGATCGC
>DASZGN010000204.1:0-5655 GCA_035938775.1 Trinickia sp. | reverse complement strand
CACGCAAATGATTCACGCGGATTGCGCGCGCCAGCACAACCCGTCATCAAATCACTTCGATGCGCGGCGCGCCGGCCGTTGTTTCGCCGATGACCGCGGCGCGCGCGAAACCGTCTGCGCGCAGGCAGGCGAGCACGTCGTCGACGGCTTCACGCGCGCAAGCGACGAGCAGGCCGCCCGACGTTTGAGGGTCGGAAAGCAATGCGCGTGCCACCGGGGGTAGAGACGAACCGAGCGTCACGTGCTCGCCGTACGACGACCAGTTGCGCGCCGACGCGCCCGTCACGATTTCACGCGCCGCCAGTGCTTCGACGCCTGCGAGCCAAGGAAGACGGTCATAGTGCAGACGTATGCCCACACCCGCGCCCCGTGCCAATTCGAGCGCATGCCCGAGCAGGCCGAAGCCCGTGACATCGGTAAGCGCATGCACGCTGTCGAGCGCGGCGAGCGCGGTGCCCGCGCGATTGAGCTGCGTCGTCGTGGCAATCATCTGCGCATAGCCCGCATCGTCGAGCACGCCCTTCTTGAGCGCCGCCGAGAGCACGCCGACGCCGAGCGGCTTGCCGAGCACGAGTACGTCGCCGGCCCGCGCCGTTGAATTGCGCTTGACGCGCGACGGATGAACGACGCCAAGCGCGGCAAGGCCGTAGATCGGCTCGACCGAATCGATCGAATGCCCGCCCGCGACCGGAATGCCCGCCTCGGCGCAAACCGCCTCGCCCCCGCGCAGCACGGCCGCAATAACGTCATGCGGCAAGACGTTGATCGGCATGCCGACAATCGCGAGCGCAAAAAGCGGCCTGGCGCCCATCGCGTAGATATCGGAGAGCGCGTTGGCGGCGGCGATACGGCCGAAGTCATAAGGGTCGTCGACGATGGGCATGAAGAAGTCCGTCGTCGCGACGATCGCCTGTTCGTCGTTAAGGCGATAGACGGCGGCGTCGTCGGCCGTGTCGCTGCCGACGAGCAAATCGGCGCTCGCGGGCATCAACGGCGCCTGCTTTGCAAGCAACTCGGCGAGCACGCCTGGCGCGATCTTGCAGCCGCAGCCACCGCCGTGAGAAAGACTCGTCAGGCGAGGCACCGTAGCGTTCGATGTTGAAGATTCGATCATTGCATTTACGCCTTTTTACGCATCGATTGAAACCGGGCAGAGGCAAGCCTGTCCGCGCTTTTCGTCGGTGCAAGCAAGCTGATTTGCCGGCCGTGTGTTTACGACATTTTTTCTTGTGACCCGCGTGCGCCAGATTTTAAACTGCCTTTCCGCCGGAAACGTCCGGCTTCGACAGTGTCCTTGTCCTCGGAATCTACCGCTATGCAGCCATTGCGATCCGTGATGCGCATGCGCGGCGTGCTGAAAGTCATGTTTATCGCACTTGCCGCAAATGAATGTCTGACGTCAGTGTTCGTCTATGCCGCGAAGCAGATCGATCCCGACGTATCGCCAATGACGATCACGCTCTTCAGCTTCGCCACGTGCGCACTTCTCGGCACATGGCTTCAGTCGGATGCGCGGCGCGCTTACTTCGCGGCGCGCGACAAGGGCTACCTCGACGGTCTCGACAAGGCAAAAGAAGCGGCACAGGTGCCTGCGGATTGTCCGAAGCGCTGGCTCGTCGTGCTCTATACCCAGCTCAATCCGACCGTGATCGGCCTGTGACAGGTGACGGGTGACAGGTGACAGGTGACGCGCGACGCTCGCGCCGCACGTCACCGTTCACCCTCACGCCCGCTCCAGCACCGCCATCTCGCGCACGAGCACGAGCAGCATCGACAAGCTCGCTCCGCCCGAGGCGCGCTGCTCCGCGAGCAAGCGCGCGTACCGTTCGAGCGGCGCCACGCGCTTTTCTTGCCAAGCCCGGGCGACGGCCTCGGCCGAGCTGCGGTCCTGCGCCTGCGCGAGCGCGCTTGCGGCGAGCGTGCGCTTCAGTCGCGCGAACTCGGCGAGGGCCGCGGCGCGCGCAAGCATGTCCCAATGCGTGAGCGTCGGCAGCGCGCTCGCACGCTCGGTGATGAAGCCGTAGTTGAGCACCGTGCCGAGCGCGAAGTACACGCCCGCGACCAGCTCGAGCGGCAGCGATGTCGTCGAAGCCACTTCGGCGATGTCGAGCAGCGCGGCCGATATCTCGCCGCCCGCCACGCGCATCGCCAGGTCGGCATCGACGCCCGCCTCCACGAGCGAACGCCGGCGCTCGGCGAGCGCTTCGAGTTCGGCGGGGGGCAGCAGCTTCGACAACTGCGACGCGAGCTGCGCGGCGGCCTCCTTGCAGCGGCCGATCAGCGGCGCGATGCCGTCGCCGCCTCGCTCGACGCCCGCCGTTTGCAGTTGGCGAAGGAACCAGAGCGCCGCGCGATCGATGAGCCGCGCCACTTCCACGAACATGCGCGCCTGCGTGTCGTCGGCCACGCGATTGTCGAGCGCATCGATGCGACGCCATACATCTTCGATTTCGAAGACGTCGCGCGCCATGATGCATGCGCGCACGATGTCGCTTGCCTTCGCGTCCGTCTCTTCCTGCAAGCGATGCACGAATGCGCAGCCCACGCGATTCACGAGCGCGTTCGCCAGATGCGTCGCGAGAATTTCGCGCTTCAACGGATGGCGCGCGGCCGCATCGGCGAAGCGCGTTTGCAGCGGCGTCGGAAAGTAATCGCGCAGCATGTCGGCGACGAGCGGGTCTTCGGGCACGTCGGACTCGAGCAGCTCGTCGTACAGCCACATCTTGCTGTACGCGAGCAGCACCGCGCGCTCAGGCGACGTGAGGCCAAGCTTCGCCGCCTGGCGCTCGGCGATCTCGTCGTCGTTCGGCAGGAATTCGATCGCGCGATTCAGCCGGCCGAGGCGCTCGAGCGAACGCATGAGCCGCACTTCCGTATCGAACAGATCGGCCGCGTAGCGGCTCGCGATCGAAAGCGCCTGCGTCTGCTCGTAGTTGTCGCGCAACACGAGCCGCCCCACCTCGTCGGTCATCTCGGCGAGCAGCGCGTTGCGCTGCTTCTCGGTCATTTCGCCGTCGGCCACCACAAGGCCAAGCAGAATCTTGATGTTGACCTCGTGATCCGAGCAGTCGACGCCCGCCGAGTTGTCGATCGCATCGGTATTGATGCGCCCGCCCTTTTGCGCGAACTCGATCCGACCCAGCTGAGTGAGCCCGAGATTGCCGCCTTCGGCGACCACCTTCACGCGCAAGTCGGCACCGTTCACGCGCACGCCGTCGTTCGTGCGGTCGCCCACCTGCGCGTGGGTTTCGCGGCTCGCCTTCACATACGTGCCGATGCCACCGTTGTAAAGCAGATCCGCCTGCGCGAGCAGAATCGCCCGAATCAGCTCGTTCGGCGCGAGCGCCGCCGACTCGATGCCGAGCACCGAGCGCATCGCGGGCGAGATCGGGATCGTCTTCGCCGTGCGCGGATAGACGCCGCCGCCGGGCGAGATGCACCCGCTGTCGTAGTCGGCCCAACTCGAGCGCTCGAGCGCGAAGAGGCGCTCGCGCTCGGCGAAGCTCGTTTCCGGGTCGGGTTCGGGATCGAGAAAGATATGGCGATGGTCGAACGCCGCAACGAGCCGGATGTGGCGCGAGAGCAGCATGCCGTTGCCGAACACGTCGCCCGACATGTCGCCGATACCGACGACGGTGAAATCGGTCGTCTGCGTATCGATGCCCATTTCGCGGAAGTGCCGCTTCACCGACTCCCACGCGCCGCGCGCGGTGATCGCCATCTTCTTGTGGTCGTAGCCGACCGAGCCGCCCGACGCGAATGCGTCGTCGAGCCAGAAGCCGTACTCCCGCGCGATCGCGTTCGCGTAGTCGGAGAACGTGGCCGTGCCTTTATCGGCCGCAACGACGAGGTACGGATCGTCCGTATCGTGGCGCACGACGTCGGGCGGCTGCACGATGGCGCTCGCCTTGCGGTTGTCGGTGACATCGAGCAGCCCGCGCAAAAACGTCTGATAACACGCGATGCCCTCGCGCATCACCGTTTCGCGATCGGCGCCGGCGGCCGGCGGGTTCTTCACGACGAAGCCGCCTTTCGAGCCGACGGGCACGATCACCGTGTTCTTCACCATCTGCGCTTTCATGAGGCCGAGCACTTCGGTGCGGAAATCCTCGCGCCGATCGGACCAGCGCAGCCCACCGCGCGCGACGCGTCCGCCGCGCAGATGCACGCCTTCCACACGCGGCGCGTACACCCATATCTCGAACATCGGCTTGGGCTCGGGCAGGCCAGGCACGCGCGACGGATCGAGCTTGAACGACAGATACGGCAGCGGCGCACCCGTCGCGTCATGGCGGAAGTAGTTGGTGCGCACCGTCGCGTTGATGATGCCGAGAAACTGCCTGAGGATGCGGTCTTCGTCGAGGTTCGGCACCTGGTCGAGTGCCGTTTCGATGCCATGCAGCAGCTCAGCCGTGCGCGCCGCGCGCGCGGGCCCGACTGCCGGATCGAAGCGCGCGATGAACAGATCGACGAGACCGCGCGCGAGCGCCGGGTTGCCGGTCACGGCGCGTTCGATATAAGCGTCGCTGAAGGTCGAGCCCACCTGCCGCAAATACTTCGCGTACGCGCGCACGATCGCCACCTCGCGTGCATCGAGCTGCGCGCGCATCACGAGCCGGTTGAAGTCGTCGTTCTCGATCTCGCCCGCCCACACGCGCGCGAAGGCGTCTTCGAAAAGCGCCTTCACGTGTTCAATTTCGAACTCGACATCGTCGGCGAGCTCGAGCCCGAAATCGTGCACCCACGCGGGCTTGGCGCCTTGCGGCTCGATCAGGTAGGGCCGCTCTTCATCGACGCGCACGCCGAGGTGCTCGAGCATCGGCAGGCTGCGCGACAGCGCGATCGATTGCCCCGAGCGATAGACCTTGAAACGAAACGCGCGCGGCGAGGCCTCGATCGGCCGATAAAGATTCATCGACAGCTCTTTGCCGTTGTAAACGGCTTCGATCAGCTCGATGTCGCGAACGGCTGAGCGCGCCGCGTAGTCCTCGCGGTAGCCGGCGGGGAACGACTCGCCGTAGCGCTGCAAGAGCCGGTTGCCCTCCTCTTCGCCAAAACGCTCGAGCAGCGCATCCGCCAGATCGTCCTGCCAACGGCGCGTCGCGAGCACGAGGCGCGCTTCGAGTTCGCGCGTGTCGACTTGGGGCATCGCGCCCGGGTCGGTGCGCACGACGATATGGATGCGCGCGAGCGGCGACTCCGACAAAAGCGGCGTGAACTCGACGTTCGTGCCGTTGAATGCGCCCGTGAGCAGTTTCGCGATGCGTCGGCGCAACTCGGTGTTGTACTTGTCGCGCGGCACGAATACGAGGCACGACACGAAGCGCTCGAAGCGGTCGCGCCGCACGAACATCCGCGTGCGCTGATGTTCCTGCAATCGCAGCACGCCTAGCGCGATGTCGTAAAGCTCATCCTCGTACGCTTGAAAAAGCTCGTCGCGCGGATATTGCTCGAGCACGGTGACGAGCGACTTGTGCAGGTGCCCCTTTGCCAGAAAGCCCGCGCGCTGCACGATGTTCGCGCATTTGCGCCGCACGATCGGGATGTCCGCGTTCATGCCCGTGTAGGCCGTGGACGTATAGAGGCCGAGAAAGCGCCGCTCGCCGACGAGCTTGCCGTCCTCGCCGACCAGCTTCACGCCGACGTAGTCGAGAT
>DASZGN010000203.1:0-4233 GCA_035938775.1 Trinickia sp. | reverse complement strand
CGGCCTCTTCGGCCGCTTCTCCGGTCAGGACATGAGCGAGCGCGACCCGAAGTCGCTGCGCGAGTCCTATGACGCGTTCAAGGTCGTCGTCGACCAATATCCGCAAAGCAAGTACGCGCCCGACGCCGCGGCACGCATGCGCTACATCGTCAATGCGCTTGCCTCGTACGAGGTTCACGCGGCCGATTACTACTATCGGCGTGGTGCCTATGTCGCGGCGATCAACCGCGCGCAACTGGCGATCAAGGAGTACAAGAACGCGCCGGCGATCGAGGACGCGCTGCACATCATGATTCTCTCGTACACGAAGTTGAACGAGCCGCAGCTCGCCGAAGACACCCGCCGCGTGCTCGCCGGGACCTTCCCCGACAGCCCGTATATCACGGGGCACGCGCGCCCGGGCACCCAGAAGTCTTGGTGGCAATTCTGAGCGTTGCGTGCATGAACCGCCGGCGACGCGCCGCAGAGCAGTAGGAGCGGCCCGCCATACAAAAAAACCGGCGTCATTTACGCCGGTTTTTTTGTTTACTGCCGCAACGGTTGTCGCACTCCCCTGGGCGAGTGCTGAATCTCAGCATGCGCCAGGGCGCGTTCATTCATGCTGCTGCGCTTGTGGCCGTTCGGCAAAGAACTCGCGCACGACCTCGATTTCACGCGTGCGCTTGAACGGCGGCAGGCTTTGCCAGATGCGGCGTCCATAGGGCTTATCGACGAGCCGTGTATCGCAGATCATCAGCACGCCGCGGTCGGTTTCGGCCCGGATGAGGCGTCCCGCGCCTTGCTTCAACGTGATGACGGCCTGCGGCAACTGATGGACCGCAAACGGGCTCAACCCCTTCTTCGCGAGCGCATCGAGCCGGGCGGACAGCACCGGATCATCGGGCGGTGCAAAAGGCAGCTTGTCGATGATGACGAGTGACAGCGCATCGCCGCGCACATCTACCCCTTCCCAAAAGCTTTGGCTACCGACAAGGATGGCGTTGCCGTAGGCACGGAAGCGATCGAGCAGCTCGGTGCGGCTCGCGTCGCCTTGCGTGAGCAGCGGCGTGCTCCATCCCCGCGCCTCGATCGCATCGCGCAGCTTCGCCGCAATGCGATCGACGGCGCGCAGCGTCGTGCACAAGACAAAGACACCGCCGCCGGCCGCTTCGATCGCGGGCAGGGCAGCGTCGAAGACTGCGTCGGTAAACGCCGGGGAGGACGGCTGAGGCAAGTTACGCGGCACATAGAGCAAGCCTTGGGCGTCGTAGTCGAACGGACTTGGCAGCGTCATCGAGCGCTTCGCGTCGAGCCCCATCTGCGCGGCGTAGTGCGTGAAATCACCGCGCACCGAAAGCGTAGCGGACGTGAAGATCCAAGCCCGCGGCACGCCGGCGCGCTGCTTCGCGAAGATCGGAGCAACCGACAACGGGGTTTCATGCAACTGCACGGAATGGGAGAAGACCTCGATCCAGCGAATGCGCTCGTTGGCAGCATCAACGGCAACGGGGCTGCCCCCTTGCGAAGGACCGGACGCTGAGGAAGCGTCCGGCTTCGATGCCGCATCGCCGCCGGCCGGCAACGCCGTCCATCTGCCCAGTTGACCTTGCAACTCGCGTGCGCGCCGTAAGCACGCCCCGAGTGACTCGGCGCGCTCCGCCTGGGCGGCCAGCGCGGCAGCCAAGGCATCGAGGGCCGCCTCTAGCGTGTCGAGCGCCGCGAAGAGCGGATGCTCCTCGCCCAATTGGGCGGCGGCCAAACGCAGCGAATCCTCCTTGAAGGCGAGCCTCACGTCGCGCGCGGCACGCTCGAGCGCCGCACCGAGCTTCACCCACTCGACCGCATCGCGCGCATGCGCGAGCCCCTCGGCCACGGCATCTCGTGCGAGCTCCAGCAGTTGCGTCGTGGAAAGCGTATCGCCGAAAAAGAGCGTCGCCGTCTCCGGTAGCTGATGGGCCTCATCAAACACGATCGTGTTGGCGGTCGGCAGCAGCTCGGCCATCCCCGTATCGCGCAGCATGATGTCGGCGAAAAAGAGATGGTGATTGACGACGACGATGTCCGCCTGCTGCGCCTCGCGGCGCGCCTGCATCACGAAGCATTCCTTGTAGTGCGGACATTCCTGGCCGAGGCAGTTGTCGCGAGTCGACGTCACCATCGACCAGACCTGCGCCGTCTCGGGCACGCTCGCGAGCTCGGCCTTGTCGCCCGTGCGCGTGATCTTCGCGAAGCGCACGATGTCCTGCAAATAGGCGGTGTCTTGTCGCGACGGAAGACGGCCGTTATCAGCCGTGCGCTGCAGGTAGTAGTGGCAAAGGTAGTTCGCCCGCCCTTTCAGCATGGCGACCGAGACAGGCACCGCCAGCGCGTCGCGCACCGTCGGGATATCGCGTTGGAAGAGCTGATCCTGCAAATGCTTGGTGCCGGTGGAGACGATTACCTTGCCGCCCCATAGCATCGCCGGCACGAGGTACGCGTACGTCTTTCCCGTGCCGGTACCCGCTTCGACGATCAGCGTGTTCTCACCGGCCGCATCCTCGCTCGGCGCCTCCTCGTCGCTCGTGCCATGCGCGGCGGCGGCATCGGCGGCCGGCTCCTGCCCCGTGCGCAAACGCCGCGCGGGACGCCGCTGGGCGTCGAACATAGCCGGCTCCGGCATCGCGCGGCCCGACGCTTCCATCGCGGACGCGACCGCACGCGCCATTTCGATTTGCGACGCGCGCGGACGATAGCCGTCGATTGCCCGGGCGAGCAGCCCATCGGCGGAGAAAATTGTGTCGAGCTCGGCACCGTGTCGTGGGTTCAAGGCAAACGTGGCCCGCGTTCGCGGTGCTCGCGCGCCGGCCGACACGGCACGCGACTCTTCGGAAGAAGCATCGAGCGGTAGGTTCAAAGCAAGCGGTTCCCTGCAAAGACCGGCACCCGTCGCAGCACCGGCGCTTCAGCCAGTTCGCCGCTTTACGCGTGCCTGTCCGGTTCTAGCTGCACTTGCAGCAAAATGATGTTGTCTTTGACCTTAAGTTTGCGCTTTTTCAAGCGCCGCAACTCGAGGTCGGTGATATCCGACGAGTCCGACAATTTGTCGATCATGCGATCGAGTTCGTTGTGCTCTGACTGCAACTGCACAATGCGATCCCGTACGCTTGCGTGGGTCGCGTGATGGTTGCGCATGGCCGCCTCCTCGGTGAGATAGGCGTCACACCGCCTCCAATGCGGCGAACAACGCCTGAGGTTGCTATCGGCAAAAACGCGCCGCGTCAGTCGGCTTGTTGCTCTTGCTGCTGCAACTGTTTTTGCTGCTCCTGCTGCATCTGCTCTTGCTGCTTTTCCTGAGCTTTTTGTGCTGCCTGCTTCTGGCGGGCGGCAACGTCCGCCTTATGCTGGGCCGCGTCCGCCTGCTTTTGGGCAAAGCGCTGCGCCTTCTCCGCCCGCACTTTCGCATCTTGCGCCGCTTGCTCTCGGGCTTGGGCCAGCTTGCGCTGAAAATCAGCCTGTTTCTGGTTGTAGGCTGCCTCGTTCGCCGCCCGCTGCGGCGCCTCAGCGTTCCGCCGCGCCTCGTCGAGTTCGTGCTGGCGCTGCTTTTCCTCGAAGGTCTGCGCATTGCGCGCCTCGTCCGCGGCGCGCTGGGGCGCACTCGCCTCATCCTGCGCACGCCGGACGGCGGCCTGCTCATCGCGTTCTTGCGCGCGCGCCACGCGACGCTCGTCATCGAGCACGAGCTGGGCCGCATGGACCTGGGCGCGGACTTCGCGCATCTTGTCGCGCGCGCGGCCAAGACAGGCGTTCACAAAAAACGTGTCGTAGCAATTGTGGACCGCGACGCCGTACGTGTAGCCGTTGTCGGCGCTTTGCCGATCGAGCGCCTTTTGCCGCGCGTCGAAGTCGTTCGAGGGTGCAGCGCCGCTCGCGGCGGCGGGGGCAACCGCGCTCGCAGCCACCGGCGCGGCAGTGGCCGGCCCGTACTGCGCAAATGCGCCGAGCGGCAATGCAAACATTGCCGCAACGAGCTGCGCGGTGCGCCTGGCAAGGGAAAAGCGGGAGGTTGGCAACGTCGTAGGGGGTGATCGGAACATGCTCGAAATTCTAACACCCGAGCTTGAGCGCCCGGGCATTTGTGGCAAAATGCGCCGCTTCAGCAACCCGGCCTCGGGCTCGCTTGCACCCGGCTTGGCGGCCTGGTCGGCGCTCCCCAGAGGCGCGCAGCCAAAGCCTCCCCATGACGGACACCGTAGCACTCAAGATCGTACAGCGCAT
>DASZGN010000202.1:0-9176 GCA_035938775.1 Trinickia sp. | reverse complement strand
AACGCAAGACGCCAAATCCACGGTTATTTCGGCCACCTTTTTAGTCAAAAATCGACGTGGCACGATGATGATCTGCATGATGCAGTGCAACACCTGACGACTGTTTATCCATGGAGGAATGATTCGTGGATCGCGCGACTTTCTTTACTTCATCACACGCGATGACGCGTGAAGTGGGCACGTTGGCCGATGCGCGTCATATCGGAATTCTTATCTTCGAGGGTCACTGCTTGTTCACCACCGGCGTCATTAGCGAGGTCTTTCAACTCGCCAACGCGCTGCTGCGTTTTGTGCACGGGCAACCCGCTTATCGTGTCTCGCTGCTCTCCAAGCTTGGCGGGCCCGTGACCAGCGGGTCGTCCATCGCCGTGATGACGCAACGGCTCGACGCCTTTTCGATCGGCGATTTTCATGCGCTCTATGTGGCGAGCAACGACGTGCGCGTGACATCAGGCTTTGACGTGCAGCTTGCCCGTTGGCTCGGCAGCACGAACGGTGCCGCTCAACACGACGAGCGGCACCCCCACGCCTTCGGCTTGCCGCTTCCGTCCGCGCGGCCCACGGTGCCCGTCTTCTGGATCGGCTCGGGCTCGATTCCCGCGTGGGCGCTCAATCAGAAAGCGGCGCAGATGGCGCTCACGCAGATTGCCTCCGATCACGGCGAGGACCTGTCAGTCAGGATCGCGAGCAGCCTGCCGCCCGCGGTTGGCGAAGCCGTCAAACCGAGGAGCGACGCGTCCGAGTTCAGCACGGCCGTCGACAAGATTCACGAATCGACCCGCTGGATGCGGGAAAACTTCGGGGGCGACATCTCGGTGTCCGATGCCGCGGCGGTGGCCGCCATGAGCGTGCGCAATTATTTGCGGCGCTTCAAGAGCGAGTTCGGCGTGACCCCGCTCGAATATCTCATGCAACTGCGATTCGAAGCCATCTGCGCGATGCTCGTCGGCACCAAGCTACCCGTCGACAAGATCGCGCGGCGCTGCGGCATGGGCAACGGCGATCGGCTCGGACGCCTCTTTCGGAAACGATATGGCGTCTCGCCCACTATCTATCGCAAGCATGCCCTCAGCCAGTGATGCGCCTTGCCGAGGCGAACGTTTCAACGGTTCGGAGAAAAATAAAATGCGTGGATTGCAAGACCTGTGGGCACGCGTGTTCGACTTGGGCGTGATCGTGCTCGGCTCGGCGCTGGCATCGCAGATGCGCTTCGAGGACATCGCGGAGCGCCGTTTCTATCCGGCATTCGTCGCGTTCTCCGCCGCGCTCGCGCTTGTCGTGTTCCCTTCCTTCGACGTGTATGCCTCCTGGCGCGGCCGCTCCAAAACTGCGCTCGCGAGGCAAGTCCTGCTCGCCTGGTCGCTCGTACAGGTCTGCGCCATGGCCTTGATGTTTTCGCTGCACCTGGTCGATCTCGTGTCTCGCCTTTGGCTCGCCTACTGGAGCGCAGTGTCGGCGGGCGCGATGATCGCGGTGCGACTCGTCATGCACGCGGTGCTCGCCAGGGTTCGCCATGCCGGCATGAATCTGCATAGTGTGGCCGTGGCCGCGTGTGGCTCGCACTGCGACGCAATCATCGCGAAGATCGAGGCCGCCCCGGCGGCCGGCTTTCGCGTGGTGGCCGCCTACGACGTCGAAGCGTGCCGCTCGAGCGCGCATCGCTCGCACGTTCCGGTCTTCAAGGATCACGAATCGTTTGTGCGCTGCGTGCGCGAGAAGAATGTCGATGAAGTTTGGCTGGCGTTGCCGCTTACCGAAGAGCCTGCGCTCTTGAGACTCGTCGGCGCGCTGCGCGACGATCTCGTCAACGTGCGCTTCATGCCCGACGTGCGCACGCTTTCACTGTTCGGGGGCAGTGTGACGACGCTCCTCGGCCTGCCGACGATCAACCTCATGGCCTCGCCGCTGCCGGCCGCCGCACTGCTTCAGAAGGACCTTTTCGATCGCTTGTTCGCCACCGCGGTGCTTATCGCGCTCTCGCCGCTGATGCTCGCCATCGCCATGGCGGTGAAATTGAGCTCGCAAGGCCCCGTGCTCTTCAAGCAGCGCCGCAAGGGAGTCGACGGTCGCGTGTTCACCATCTATAAATTTCGGTCGATGCGCATGCACGAGCAGCGAGCGGGCGTACTCGAGCAGGCCAAGCGCAGCGACCCGCGCATTACCCGTGTCGGCGCGTTCTTGCGGCGCACGAGCCTCGATGAACTGCCGCAGTTTTTGAATGTGCTGCGCGGCGAGATGTCGGTGGTGGGCCCGCGCCCTCACGCCATCGAACATGACAACTTCTATCAAACGCTTGTTGCCGGCTACATCCATCGCTATCGCATCAAGCCCGGCATCACCGGGTGGGCGCAAGTCAACGGCTTTCGCGGCGAGACCGAGCGCGTCGAGAAAATGGAGCAGCGCGTCGCGCACGATCTGTACTACCTGCGCAATTGGTCGTTCCGACTCGATATGCGGATCATCCTCGCGACGATTTTCAAAGGCTTGCGTCACACCAACGCTTATTGAAGTTAGGAGTACTCGCTATGGACAGGAAGCGCCATCTTTGTGAAACGGCCCACGAGCGCGCCGAAGCCGCTCGCGTCGTCAAGCCGCGTTCGTCGCTGCATGCGCTGTCGCGGCATGCGCTGTCGCCGCTCGCGGCCGTCCTGTTGGCAGCGTGCTCGATCGTCCCGGGCCAGCATATGGCGACGCCGCCCACTTTGCCCGTGACCACCACCGACACCGGCAGCGTGACCAACGAGCAGCAGATTCCGATCGTGCCGATCGACCTCACGCTGATCAACCAGTTGCGTGAGGCGCATCTGAACGACGTCAAGACGGCGAACTCCATCGATCTCTTCGCGAAAGCCGGCCCTTACAGGATCGGCGCGGGCGATGTACTGCAGATCACGGTGTGGGACCACCCCGAACTCGCCGCCGCGCTGGGTCAGCAGGCCCAGACCGCGAAGACCGCGGACCCGACGTCGGGGTTCGTCGTCGACGGCGAAGGCAATATTCAGTTCCCCTACATAACCCAGCCGATTCACGCCGCGGGCAAAACGGTCGATCAGGTCCAGCGCGAGATTCGCGGCGAATTGAGCAGAATTTTCAACGGTCCGCAAGTCACCGTGCGCATCGCTTCGTTTCGCGCATCGCAGGTGTATGTGGACGGCGAAGTAAGGGCTCCCGGCGCACAGACGATCAACGATATACCGATGTCGCTCACCGAAGCGATCAACCGGGCCGGCGGCTTCAGCGCCAACGCCGATCGCAGCCACCTCACGCTGTTGCGCAACGGCGCGTCGTACCCGTTGGATCTCACCCGCATGATGGCGATCGGCAAGAACCCGCAGGACATCATGCTTGCCCCCGGCGACACGCTGCGCGTGAGTGCGCGCGACGACAATACCGCGTATGTGATGGGCGAAGTGAACAAGCCCACAGCGGCGCTGCCGTCGTCCGACGGCCGGTTGACGCTGAGCGAAGCCCTCAATCAAGCAGGGTTCATCAATCAGACTACATCGGACGCGAAGCAGCTCTACGTCATTCGCCAATCGAGCGGCGAGCAGCCCACCGTCTACCACCTCGATGCACGCTCGCCGGTTTCCATGCTGCTCGCGAATCAGTTCGACCTTCACCCGAAGGACGTCGTTTATGTCGACAACGGCAGCCTCGTGCGCTTTAACCGCGTGTTGAACCTGTTGCTGCCCGCCATCAATGCCGGCGTGACCGCCGCCGTCGTGACCAAGTAGCGAGCGCGGAAAGTGGCCTACATCTCGCTTCTCGCGCTGCTATTTACCGTGACGAACTTCGTACCGGTCAGCGCAATCGGCTTTGCGCCGATTCTGCTTTGCGCATGGCGCTTTTTCGGGCGCCACTACCCGGCCTTCATTACGCCACTCGTGGCATTCGAGGCACTTGCCGTCGCTTCGACACTGGCTTACGATCCCGCGTCGTTTCTCGAATTCGACTTTTACCGTCACGACGGCAACTTCTTCGTCTCCTACGCGCCGATTCTCGCCGGTTGCGTCTATGGCCACCGTTGGGATCTGAACACGGTGCTAAGACGCTTCTTCATTTTCGCCGTGGCCATCAACGTGCCGTTTTACGCCTGGTATCTCGCGCATACGGGGCTGTTGTCCATACTTCACCATCCGACGGATACCTTCGGCAGCTACTTCATCGCCCGCAACGCGGCGGGCGGCTTTCTGGCGGTATTGCTTTGCCTCGGCATTGCTTGCCATGCGGCCCAACCCAGCCGCTTCATGCTCGCGTTGATCGGCCTCAATGCGTTGATGCTGTTCTCGACTTACAGCCGCGGCTCGATGTTCGGCATCGCCGCGCTCTTGCCTTATCTGATCTTTGGCCGCAAACGCTGGATGCTCGCATGCATGATCGGCACTTTGATCGCCGCATCGATCGCGATCGCCGCGTACCATTCCGATCCCTCAACCAACTATATGGGCTACCCCTTTTCGATCGGCAATCCCGACGAGAAAGTCGCGAATCTCGACATTCGCTATCAATGGCTTTGGCCAAGGGCGCTTGATTACTTTCGCCAAAGCCCGATAGTCGGGCTTGGGTTTGGCTCGTTCGACGATCAGATCTCGCGCGTAGTCGACTATTTCGGGGTCTTCGGCCAGCCGCTTGGCATCTCCGTAGCCCATACCGATTCACATGCGCATAACTCGTATCTGAACATCCTCGCTGAGCTCGGCATCGTCGGGCTCGCGATCGTCGTTCGTTTTTATTGGCTCCTGGTGAGATGGTGTCAGGAAGGCGCGAACGCCGCGCTGCGCGAGAGCGGGCGAAATTTCATCGCGTTTCGCTTCGTCGAGTTGTCTTCGGTTTGCCTGCTTGCGATGGCGGCCACCGAGCATCGCTTGAGCACGCCCTCGAACGTGCTGCCTATTTCGCTTGTCGTGTCGCTGCTCATCGCATCGCACGTGGGCAAGCGTCATCACTCGCCGATGCGCCACGGGCTCATGCGGGCGCAGCGATTCGCAACCGGTCGAAGCGATGTGGACTCGACTTCGATTGCCTGAATAAAAAAAAACCTGAAGCCATTGCAATACGCAGTGTGAGCTTCAGGTTCCCCGTCAAACTTGCTTCGGCCAGAGGTTAATTGTCCCGATTCGCCACAACGAAGCTTTGGAACGCGCTGTACGTCGGCTGAATCGGAACAAGCGCGTCGGTCACGATGCCATATGTCAGGTCGCCGCTCGTCAGCTCGTAATACATCACCGATTCAATGCCGTCCACGTCGCGTGCCGCATAGAACTCGCTCAGTTGCTGCGAGACGTAGACGGCACGAGAGGTGGGGACCTGCTCGGGGCCCGCGTTCCATTCGGTGATCATGAACGGTACACCATAGCGAGCCTTGCAATAAACCGGAAGGTTGAAGCCGGGGCCCGCGCCGTCCGTGCCGATGTTGAAGATGTCGCCATACGGCTGGTAGTTGTGCCACGTCGTGATGTCCCAGCGCACCGTCGGATAGCCGCCAGTGCCGTCGGGCTGCTGGCCGTCCCAGAGCATGTCCGCCGCGGCGACATCGGCGACGCAGAAGTTGATGCCGCACCGCGCTGACGGCTGCACCGACTTGATGCCGTCGATCATGCCGCGCATCACGCCACGCATGATGGCCCAGTTTGCGTTATTGAAGTCGCCCGGCTTCGTGCCTGCCGTCGCCGAATTCAGAATGATCGCCGGGTCGCGCGTCAGCTCATTGCCGCACTCGTAGGTCGTCACTCCGTAAGGCGCCAAGGCGGTGGCAATCGCGGCAGCGCCTGCAAAGCACGCATTGTAAGCAGCGGTTTCGCTCGTATAGAGCACGCCGTTGGCGTCGCGAACGCCATAGTTGACGAGCGTGAAGAGCTTAAGGCCGGCCGACTGGAACGCTCTTGCCATCGAGATGACCGGGTTCAGTTGCGTCGGCTTGTTCACGCAGCCCATGCGATACGTCGTGCAGCCGAGCGCCGTCAGCGCGCCGACGATCTGCGTGGGGGTGAACGGATAGTCGTAGTGCCCGTTAATGCCGTAGAACGATCCTGCCGCCGCCGGCATCGCAATGCGCGGGTCCCGGCACGGCGCCCAGTTGCCCGCCCAGGTCTTCACGTAGAACTGCCCGCCCGAGCCGCAATGGTAGAGCATGGCGCCGTACCACAAGAGCAGGCTTACGTTGAACGTGGAGGTATCCTTCACGCCATTCTTGCAAACGGAGCCGTTCGCGAGCGTCCACAAGTTGCTGGACTTGTCGATGATGTAGGTAGCCGGCGGAATGGCGGTGCCATCGAGCGACGTGCCCCCTAAGCGCGGATCGAGGCATTGCGTCCACGAGCCGTCGGACAGCAGCTTATAGAAGACGCCGCTCGTGTTTTCCTGATAGAGCGAACCGCCGAACCAAAGCAGCATTGCCACGTTATACGGGCCCGTAACCTTGGCGCCGTTCTTGTAGACGAACCCGCTCGAGAGCTTCCAGACGTTGCCCGAGCTGTCGGTGATTGAAGCCGCGGGCGGCACCTGCGTGCCGTTGGCGGAAGCCATCGCGGCCATGCTCGCGTGCGCAACGGCCGCGTTCGCCACTGCCGCGTTACCCACTGCCGCGCCGCCAACGCCGGCTCCACCGCCACCGCATGCCGCGAGAACGTAGCTGCCGGCCGCTGCTGTCAGGCACCCGAGGAATTGACGACGCTTCATCATTTCGTACTCCTTAGTAATATGAGAACTATTCCGCTGCGGCGCGTTTGTTGGATTGACGGGAGATTGACTTCGCTCTATCCGGCTCCAGCAACTTCGCTGTCACCTGGATCACGACCGCTGCTTCATTGGTACGAAGTATTGTCCAGACCGCATTTCGGCGAAATCAGCGTGGGAGGAGATTCGCGTAGGTTCGCAGGCCGGACTGTAGGATTCATCCGACATAACCCGATTCCGATTCGACACGCCGGGCGCCGCCATACTCCGGCGCCTCAATGCCCGCGCCCAGGTGCCATTTGCGCCAAGACTTCCGCCCTATGCGCCAGATCAACCGACGTTCGATCGACTGGCGCTATCGTCGCCGGTCGTCCTCGGCCATGCGCCCATGCGCGCGTTTGTGCGGGAATAGCCCTCGGAAGCGATACATGAATCGGTTGGTGGCAGTCAAACGGAGCGGTGCCGCGCTCGTCGCTTTTGCCACGACAGCGACGGCACAGTCGTACCACGACGTTGCGCGCTTGCCGCCCGTTTCACCCGGCCGGCCCTTATCGCCATTGCTTGCGTCGGCACCCTCGAGCGATTCCACGCGGATCGCGGTTCCCGTGTTGCGGGCGATCTTGTTCGTCAATGCCGACGACGTAGCTCGCGGCGAGGGCGTGGGCGAAGAGACTGAAGACGAAGATGTAATGGCGGTCGAGCTGCCCGTGCTCGATCGCGCGTTCTTGCGCCGCTTCGAAGCGGATATCGGCAAGCCGCTCTCTTTTGCGCGCCTTGCCGAGATACGTCACGCCGTGATTGAGCGATTTCGCCGTGCGGGGCAACCGCTCGTCGACGTTTATGTGCCCGAGCAGGACGTCGCAAGCGGCGTCGTGCGAATCACTGTTGCCGAGTTTCGGCTCGGCAAGGTAGAGGCGCGTGGCAACCGATATTTCTCCAATGAGCTGCTAGTTCGGGAGATGCCGCTTGCGAGCGGCTCGGCTATCCGCGAAGCAGATGTGGCCGCGGGCCTCGCTGTGCTGAACGCCAATCCGTACCGCAGCGTCGAAGTGGTTTATGTGCCGGGCGCCTTTGACAATACAACCGATGTCGTTTTGCAGACCGAAGACCGATTGCCGTTGCGAGTAAGCGGCGGCTATGACAATGCGGGGGTGCCTCAACTGGGCCGCGATCGTATTTCCGCCGGCATCGGCTACGGCAATCTGTTTGGCCTCGATCAGCAGATCGCGTGGCAGTTCACGGCGAGCAACGATATCTTCGGCGGCACACCCGAGATCGATGGACGACCCGCGCGGCCGCGCTTTGTTGCGCATTCGTTCAACTACATTGCCCCGCTGCCGTGGTCGGATCAGCTCGAACTCTTTGGGGTCTATGCCCGAAGCACGCCGCGGCTTGCCGGCAGCTTCAATCAGACCGGTATTTCAACGCAAATGAGCGTGCGCTATGACCGGCGGTTGCCCTCGCTTACTGAGTGGCAGCATCAGATTCAGTTCGGTTACGACTTCAAGCGATCGAACAACGATCTCGAATTCGGCGGCACGCAAGTCTTTAACGCCAACACACACATTCACCAATTTGTCATCGCGTACGATGTGACGAGCAGCGACGCTACGGGTCAAATGCATGCGAACGTGGCACTAATCGCAAGCCCTGGGCATCTCGATGGCGACAACGATGGTGAGGCTTTCAACGCCGCACGTCTGGGTGCTTCGCCGCGCTACATGTATCTGCAGCTTGCCGGGCAACGCGACTGGTCGATCGGCGCGGGATGGAGCGTGTCGGCGCATGCGCTCGTTCAATGGACGTCAAGCACGCTGCTGCCTAGCGAGGAAATCGGTCTTGGCGGCGATGCCAGCCTGCGCGGCTATGCGGCCTATGCCGCGCAGGGGGATCGTGGGTGGAATTTGCAGAGTGAAGTTAGGAGTCCTCTTCTTTCATTCGGGGCGAGCGGTATTGCGCTTCAGCCATTTTTGTTTTTGGACGCCGGGCATGTCTGGAATCGCGTCGATCAGCCTGCAGAGATGGGCGGCAGCGGCGCTTTGGCGAGCGTGGGTGCGGGCCTGCGGCTCCAAGTCTCGCGGTTTGTCAACGCGCGCGTCACGTACGGTCAGCCACTGAAGGCAGCGGTTCCGGGGGGATCGAAGGAGCCGCTGGCGCAAATATTTGTGGTGATGGGAAGTTAGGTGGGCGGTGCGCAAGCGACTGATTGACAGTGCACACGATCTCGCTAAAATAGCGGCCTAGCTCGAAACGAGCCCAGATGGCGGAATTGGTAGACGCACTAGTTTCAGGTACTAGCGGGTAACACCGTGGAGGTTCGAGTCCTCTTCTGGGCACCATCAAGCGTGGTAGGGCTTTCGGCGGGGTCGCAGCAATCGAAAATCACTCAGTTTTGCTCCGCAAAATGTGTAAAGGCCTGTCGCTTCGGACAGGTCTTTTTGCTTTTGAGCGCCACGCTGCGGCGGAGTCGCTCGACCAAGTGATGGCCTCGCCTACCGGGG
>DASZGN010000201.1:0-1630 GCA_035938775.1 Trinickia sp. | reverse complement strand
AGAATTGTCACCGGCGGCGTGAATTCGGGTGACGCAACAGTGTGCCGGCGGCGCCGTCCAAAGGCGAGGGTGCGCTGCAAGGCCAGAGCAAGATACGCTATTCCTGCGGCGCTCGCAACGAGAAGGGCACCGGCGATGACCGCTCGCAATTACCCTGCCCTCGCAAGTTCGCCGAACGTGGTCGGAACGATTCCCGCGTCGTGCACGTACTTCGCAATGTCCGCATCGACGAGCGCCGCCAGTTCCTCTTCGCTTTGCGCCCACGCGGGCATACCCGGCCACGTGCGCGTTGCCGGATGGAAATACATTTCGGTCACGCCGTCGGGAAGTTCACGCAGGAGCGCTTTGACGCGCTCGCGCGTCATGTGGCCCGTGTCGCTTAGCCCGAAAACAAAGTCGTTCGAGGCGATACCCGCAGCCCGCATCCGAGCGCGCATTCGCGCGAGCATCGGCGCAAGCAGCACTGAATTACCGAAGCGACCGCGAAAATCTGTATGCATCGCGCGCCACGAAGGTCCCAACGGTTCGCTCGGCACGCGCATCGCTTTCATTCCATAATCCCGGCCAATGTTGATAATGGCGTCGAGGACGGTCGGATGCGCGTGCATGTGGTTGTGCGCGTTGACGTGATCGAGCGGCAGTCCAGTCGCACGGTACGCGTCGAATTGGGCGCGGATTTCGGCTTCGAGCTGCCGCCGTGCGTCAGGATTGAAGAAGAAGTTGAACCCTGCCCGAACGAGCTGCCTCGAGAAGTCCCCATTCTTGTCCACCAGAGCCGGGACCGCGCCGGGATCGAGCACCGGGCGGCCGTCGACTAAAACGATATGCAACCCGACGCGCAGCGACGGCAAACGGCGCGCGCGGCGAACCGCATCATGTGCGGCCAGCCCGCCAACCATGAGACATGTCGTGTTGAGGATGCCGCCGCGATGCGCTTGCTCGATGGCTTCGTTGACCAGCGTGGAAGCGCCGAAGTCGTCGCCTGTGACGATGAGTCTTTTCACGCGTGCGTACGGTGCCTTCGGCCTACGCCGGCGGGGTCGTGTCGGCGCTTAGCCACATGTCGGTATTTGGCAGTCGCTGAAAACCGGTCGGGAGGTATCCGTTCGGGTAGCGCTTGTGCCAAATCTGCGCGCGAGCGACGAGATACTCAAATGAGACGTACATCTGAGGCCCTCGTTGCCGCCGCATGATCGCGATCGTCGGCGATAACGTTTGCCACAAGCTGCAGACGAGCTGACCGGCTGCCTGCATGATCATATCTTCGCGCATGTTCCCTAGGATAAGGTAAATTGCGACGTTGTCGAAATAATCGAGGACGTTTAACTCCGGGTGCCGCGAATGATCGACTGGCCCGGGGGTGTCGAGCTCGCCCCGGAATGCCGGATCTTTCATTTTCGTGGCCAAATCGTGCTGAATGAATTGTAAGCCTTGCTGTACGCCAGGAGAGGACCAAAGGTCCAAGGCTTGGGAAAAGGTGCTGAGTTCGTTGCTCGCGCGGATATGTCGGAGCTGAACGAGCGCGGCGAGCGCGGCAGTTAAGAGCACAACGAGCGTCGCGATGGATACTATGACGTTCCACTGCTCGGCAGGCATACACTCCCCCCGTCTTAGCGCTTCAACATTTCGC
>DASZGN010000200.1:0-2257 GCA_035938775.1 Trinickia sp. | reverse complement strand
CTCATTAAAGTTTTCACTACATGCGAGGTTGATGGCCCTCATTAGGCCGGTCGGGGAATCGGCCGTTTGGCCGGCCCCGCCATGCCGATGTTTTTACGCAACCGAATAGATGTGTGCCCACTATTCGGCTGGTTCGGCAATGCATTCTGCGAGCGCTCGCTCTATTTGTTCCATGTCGGTTTTCACGGAATCGAAAGTAAAGCGGCGGCGCCGGATGCCGACTCTCAGATCGGCGCCATAACGATCGATGCCGGCCACCTCGAGCGAAGCCGGACGTCGCGGATGCCGCTCGAAACCCTCGATGAGCGCGATTTCCTGTTCGTCCGTCAACGGGGCGTGCGCATCGAGTTCGGCCGCGTCCAGCCAGCCCATGGCACCAAATCCGCCTATATAACGCAGCCGCTCGATTTCCAT
The DNA here is from genome assembly GCA_035938775.1 of Trinickia sp. Classification (GTDB taxonomy): domain Bacteria; phylum Pseudomonadota; class Gammaproteobacteria; order Burkholderiales; family Burkholderiaceae; genus Trinickia. The sequence continues at coordinate 1,843 of DASZGN010000200.1, read as the reverse complement.
CACGCGGAACGAAAAGTCTCCCAGCGCCAGATAGCGCTCGGCGTCCGGGTGATAGCGCAAATAGCGGCGCGCAAGCGGCGGCGTTGCCTCGACGGCGACACAGCGGCCGATGAGCGTCACACGCTCGCCGTTCAGCACATCGTCTTCGGGCGCATGGACGACGAGGAATCCCGCCCGGGAATCGGCCTCGAGATTGCGCGTGTGCTCGGCGAGCCGGCTCACGAGAACCACCGGCCGATGTCGCGCGTCAGGCGCAAACGGCAGCACCGTGGGATAAGGGAAGCCCTGCGGCTCGCGCGAATGAGTCGCGAGCGTGCCGATCGGGCTGCGATGCAGCAGGTTCAGTGGGGCGTGAGCGGATATGTTCATGCGGCTTCCTCGGTTGGAGACGGCAGGTAGAGCTGTTAGCGCAGGCGCGTGCCCTCCGCTAGAATCGGCGCTTTGGGTCAATCGTAGCGGTTTGCGGCTGAACTGCCCGCTTTGTCCCTGCTTTGCCTCGCTTCGCTGCTCTTTCGTACTGCCCCGCTCGTGTCCCATAGCTCGTCTTCCGAATCCTCTCTTTTGCCCGCCGCCCATCGCGACCTGAGTGGCGCCACACGCAACCGGGCGCGCTACGCCACGATGGCGCTTTTCTTCGTTGCGGGCATGGCCTACGCCTCGTGGGGCGTGCACGTGCCGACCGTGCGCGACAAGTTCGCGCTCAACCCAGCCTGGCTCTCGTTCGCGCTCCTCGCGCTCACCGGCGGCTCGATTGCTTCCATGGCCGTCAACCCAAAATGGATTGCGCGTGTCGGCACTCGCCGTGCGTGTCTCGCCGGCGGCATTCTCATGTCGGCAGCCACCGCACTGATTCTCGTCGCGCCGACGTATTGGCTGCTGCTGCCCGTGCTCGCCGCCTTCGGCATCGGCCTGGCAATGCTCGACGTAGCGATGAACGCCGAAGCGAGTGCCGTCGAAGCGGCCATCGGACGGCCCATCATGTCGTCGCTGCACGGCATGTTCAGCCTGGGCGGCATGGCGGGCGCCGCAGCCGGCGGCCTCGCGCTCTCGCATGGCATGGCCCCCGCGCTGCACCTCGCGGTTGTGGCCGCGGCAAGCGCGGCCGTGCTCGGTATCGCGTGCCCGTCCGTGCTCCCGCACGTGCCGCACGTCGAGCACGCCCACGGGGGCGCGGCGCGCGCAAGCCGCTGGCGCTCGCCCGTGCTCTGGGCGCTGGGGGTCGTGGCCCTCATCGCGCTCGTCGCGGAAGGGGCGATGTACGACTGGGCGACTGTCTATATGCGCGATGTCGTGCGTGCCTCCCCGGGACTTGCCAGCGCGGGCTACGCGGCCTTTTCGGGCGCAATGGCCGCCGGGCGCTTCGCCGGCGATGCGGTGCGCGCTCGCTTCGGCGCGGCGCAACTCGTGCTCGCGAGCGCATCGCTCGCCTGCGCGGGCATGATCGGCGCGCTCGCGCTGCCGTCCCCGCTCGCGGTGCTAACCGGGTTCGCGATGATGGGGCTCGGCCTCGCCAACATGATGCCGGTACTGTTCGCCGCGGCGATGCGCGTGAAGGGCATTCATGCGGCTGAAGGGCTCGCGCATGTTGCCGGCGTCGCTTATGTCGGCTTGCTCCTCGGGCCGGTGATGATCGGCGGCGTCGCACAGGTGACCAATCTCTCCATCGGGCTTTCCGTCGTCGCGCTGTGCGCCGCGCTCGTCGCCGTTATCGGGCCGAAGGTGCTCAAACGGCTCGGCATTTGAAGCCGAATGCGATGCCTGAGACGGCGCGAGATCGGCGAGTCTCGGTCGGCTTTCCGTCGTTGGACTGTGCGCCACGCTCGTCGCCGTGATCGTGTCGCAG
>DASZGN010000199.1:0-3535 GCA_035938775.1 Trinickia sp. | reverse complement strand
CCGGATGCTGGCATTCGCCGCGGCCCATAAGCAGCGCGTGCAGGCGAGCGGCGACCTCGCGCGCGACACGGCGCTCTTTGCTAATGTCGGTGCGGCGTGATGGACGCTGCGCATAAAAAGTTAAAGGAAGACGAGGACATGCCGGGAATCGATGCGGTATCGCCGCTTTACGCCGAAATCCGCGCGCACTATGGTGCCGCGTTCGACGCAACGCTTGCGCGCAACGTGGCCGATGCGCTCACCGAGGATGTCGGCAGTGGCGACTTGACGGGCCGTCTCGTGCCGGGCGATGCGCTGCGCGACGCGCGCATTGTCGTGCGCGAGGAAGCGGTGCTGTGCGGTGTGCCGTGGTTTGTCGAGGTGATGCGTCAGGTCGATCCGTCGATCGTCATCGACTGGCGCTATCGCGAGGGCGACAAGATGACGGCCGATTCGCCCGTTTGCCTGATGCGCGGCCCCGCGCGTGCGCTGCTCACCGCCGAGCGCAATGCGCTCAACTTCCTGCAATTGCTGTCGGGCGTCGCGACGGTGACGCGGCGCTACGTCGACGCGATTGCCGGCACGCGCGCGCGCATTCTCGATACGCGCAAGACGCTGCCCGGGCTCAGGCTTGCGCAGAAGTACGCGGTGCGCGTGGGCGGCGGCGTCAATCACCGGCTCGCGCTGTACGACGGCATTCTGATCAAGGAGAACCACATTGCCGCGGCGGGCAGTGTGGGTGCCGCACTCGAGACCGCGTTCGCGCTGAACGCCGGCGTCTCGGTGCAAATCGAAGTCGAGACGCTCGAGCAGCTGGAGTCGGCGCTCGCGCATCGAGCGCAATTGATCCTGCTCGACAATTTCTCGTTCGACACGATGCGCGATGCGGTCAAGCTGACGGCTGGCCGCGCGGTGCTCGAAGTGTCGGGCGGCGTGAATCTCGATACGGTGCGCGCGATCGCGGAAACGGGCGTCGACCGTATTTCGATCGGCTCGTTGACGAAGGATGTGCGCGCGACCGATTATTCAATGCGCCTCGTGTGACGTCGAAGAGGGCCGGCGCCTTCAGGCAGTGCCGCTTGTTGCCCCCCCCAAGTCGATGAAAAAAGGCCGCTGCGTGGAAGATGCAGCGGCCTTTCTTTTGATGCGAATGGATGTTGATCGATCGACAAAGCGCCTATGCACGACTGCCGTGCCACCGCTGGCGCCTCACACTTGCCGATTGCGCACGTGCTCGGGCGACAAGACGGTCGGCAGCGCCTTGGAGAGCGCCGTGGGCCAGTCGCGCGAGAAATGCAGGCCGCGGCTTTCCCGGCGCGAGCGCGCGCTCTCGACGATCAGCGACGCCACATCGACCAGATTACGCAGCTCGAGCAAGTCGCGGCTTACCTTGAAATTCGCGTAGTACTCCTGGATTTCGTCGCGCAGCAGTGTGATGCGGTGCCGCGCTCGCGCGAGCCGCTTATCGGTACGGACGATGCCGACGTAGTTCCACATCAGCCGCCGCAGCTCGTCCCAGTTATGGGCGACGACGACTTCCTCATCCGGATCCGAGACGCGGCTCTCATCCCAATCGGGCAGGGGCGCGTGCGCTGCTGCGTCAAAGCCTTCGCCTTCGATGGCCGAGGCCGCCGAACGGCCCACGACGAGGCATTCGAGCAGCGAGTTGCTCGCGAGCCGGTTCGCTCCGTGCAGCCCGGTGCACGACGTCTCGCCGACGGCGTAGAGCCCGGCGAGATCGGTGCGCCCGGCAAGGTCGGTGACGACGCCGCCGCAGGTGTAATGCGCGGCCGGCACGACGGGGATCGGATCTTTTGTGATGTCGATGCCGAACTCGAGGCAGCGCGCGAGGATGGTCGGGAAATGCTCGTGCAGGAACGCGGCCGGCTGGTGGCTGATGTCGAGATAGACGCAGTCGATGCCGCGCTTCTTGATCTCGAAATCGATCGCGCGGGCGACGATGTCGCGTGGCGCAAGTTCGGCCCGCTCGTCGTGCGCGGGCATGAAGCGGGTGCCGTCGGGCAGCAGCAGCCGTCCGCCTTCACCGCGCACGGCCTCCGAAATCAGGAACGACTTCGCGTACGGATGGAAGAGACAAGTCGGGTGGAACTGGATGAACTCCATGTTCGACACCCGGCAGCCAGCCCGCCACGCCATGGCGATGCCGTCGCCGGTGGCCGTATCGGGATTGGTCGTGTAGAGGTAGACCTTGCCGGCGCCGCCCGTCGCGAGCACCGTGTGCGGCGCTTGCAGCGTGACGGTGCGCCCGCTTCGCAGATCGAGCGCATAAAGGCCGTGGCACCGCCGGCCGGGCAGGCCGAGCCTGTCGGAGGTGATGAGGTCGATCGCGTAGTGGTCCTCGAGCAGCGTGATGTTCGGATGCTGGCGCACGCGCTCGGAAAGCGTCGCGACGACGGCATGGCCGGTTGCGTCGGCCGCATGGATGATGCGCCGATGGCTGTGGCCGCCTTCGCGAGTGAGATGAAAGCCGAGCTCGGCCGCGTCGTCGCGCGTGAACGGCACGCCTTGCGCGATCAGCCATTCGATCGCGCCACGCCCATGTTCGACGATGAAACGCGTGGCGGCTTCGTCGCACAGGCCGCCGCCGGCGACGAGCGTATCGCTCACATGGTTCTCGATGCTGTCCGCCGAATCGAGCACAGCGGCAATGCCGCCTTGCGCCCAATCGCTCGCGCCTTCGGTCATCGAACGTTTGGCGATCACGCCGACGCGTCGCGTATCGGCGAGGTTCAATGCGACCGTGAGCCCCGCGAGCCCGCTGCCTACGATCACGACGTCGAAATTCATCTGCTCTTCCTTTTGTTCAGTCCAGGGCGTTCGCGCTCGGTGCCCGCGACACGCCGAAATCGAAGCAGAAGAGCATACCGCGTCGAGGCAAATGATGAGCGCGAAGAACAAAAAGCCCCGCAACGGGCGGGGCTTTTCGCTATCTTCATACTCGAGGAAAACCGATCACTTGATCTTGGTTTCCTTGTACGCGACATGCTTGCGGGCGACGGGATCGAACTTCATGATCGCCATCTTTTCCGGCATGTTGCGCTTGTTTTTTGTGGTGGTGTAGAAGTGACCCGTGCCTGCGGTCGATTCCAGCTTGATCTTGTCGCGTGCGCCCTTGGCCATGATGTGCTCCTTAGACTTCGCCGCGTGCGCGCAGATCGGCGAGCACGGAGTCGATGCCGTTCTTGTCGATCAGGCGCAGCCCGGCGTTCGTGAGACGCAGGCGCACCCAACGGTTTTCGCTTTCCACCCAGAAACGGCGGTTTTGCAGATTCGGCAGGAAGCGCCGCTTCGTCTTGTTGTTCGCGTGGGAAACGTTGTTGCCGCTCATCGGCGCTTTCCCAGTTACTTGGCATACGCGTGCCATATGAGAGCACTCCTAAAACGCTTATATTCGGGTTCGAGCCTGGGTTGTGAAGCCTGCAGGCAGGTTCTGGTCGGTTCCTTGCCCTCAATGGCGGGCAGGGATCAATAGACCTCTTGGCCTTCGGTCAGCCGTCTTTCGTTCAGCTTCCCGCCGGGCTTTGGAGCCTTCGGA
>DASZGN010000198.1:0-2501 GCA_035938775.1 Trinickia sp. | reverse complement strand
GTCCCGACTGGCTCGTGATTGCGCGCCACCACCATCTGTTCGACGTCTTCGAGCTCGTCGAGAATTTGCCGGGCGCGCTCCAGGTAAACCTGCCCCGATTCGGTTAGCGAAAGGCTGCGGGTGGTGCGGTTGAGAAGGCGCGTGCCGAGGCGCCCCTCGAGGTCGGCTATGTGCCGGGTCGCTACGGCATTCGAGATATCCATCGCGCTTGCCGCGCGCGCGAAACTGCCGAGATCTGCCACCTTCACGAACACGCGCATCGACTGCAAATGATCCATTGACTACTCCTGCCGCTCAGTATTACTCAGAAAAAAATGCCGAAGCCAATCCGGAATTGTCCTACGACTTTGAAAACGGTGCAGAGTTGCGTGCCAGACGAGTTATTTATTGCTAAAAATTAGGTGACAGATCAGTGAAGATTGACGCTTTAGAAACGATGAAGGCGCGCGCGCTAACAAAAAGACCGCCCGAAGGCGGTCTCTCTGATGCGGCTCAAGTCGGCTCAGGATGGTTACGCAGCGGCCAGACGGCTCTCGATGTCGGCTTTGGCCTGCGTCAATGGGCGGGGCAGACGGCTGCGCAATGTCTCGAAAAGCTCCGCGTGAAGCGCGAGCTCTTGGCGCCACCCGGCGTCATCGGCTGAAGTCACCTGATCGAATTGCTCGCGCGTGAAGTCGAGCCCGCTCCACTCGATGTCTTCGTAGCGCGGCGAGACGCCAAACGCATGCTCGATACCGCCGGCGCGCCCTTCGACGCGCCCGATCATCCAGCGCAGCACGCGCATGTTCTCGCCGAAGCCGGGCCAGACGAATTTGCCGTCCGGGCCTTTGCGGAACCAGTTGACGCAAAAGATCTTGGGCAGCGTCGCGCCTTCTACTTCCAGCCGCTCGCCGACGCGCAGCCAGTGCCCGAAGTAGTCGCCCATGTGATAGCCGCAAAACGGCAGCATCGCGAAGGGGTCGCGGCGCACGACGCCTTGCTCGCCGGCGGCCGCGGCCGTTGTCTCCGAGCCCATCGTGGCGGCCATGTAGACGCCTTCGATCCAATCGCGCGCTTCGGTGACGAGCGGCACCGTGCTCGAGCGCCGGCCGCCGAAGATGAATGCGTCGATCGGCACGCCCGCCGGGTTTTCCCAATCGGGATCGATAGAAGGACATTGCGAGGCGGGCGCCGTGAACCGTGCGTTCGGATGAGCGGCTTTGCGGCCGGTTTCCTTGGCGATGTCCGGGGTCCAGTCCTTGCCCTGCCAATCGACGAGGTGCTCGGGCGGTGTTTCGGTCATGCCTTCCCACCAGACGTCGCCGTCGTCGGTCAGCGCGACATTCGTGAAAATGACGTTTTCCTTGAGCGTCGCCATTGCGTTGTAGTTGGTCTTTTCGCTCGTGCCCGGCGCGACGCCGAAGTAGCCGGCCTCCGGATTGATTGCGTACAGACGCCCGTCTTTGCCCGGCTTGATCCATGCGATGTCGTCGCCGATCGTCGACACCGACCATCCATGCATGCCCTTCGGCGGTATCAGCATCGCGAAGTTGGTCTTGCCGCACGCCGACGGAAACGCCGCCGCGACGCGACGCTTGCGTCCTTCAGGCGACGTCACGGTAAGGATCAGCATGTGCTCGGCCAGCCAGCCTTCGGTGCGGCCCATCGTGGAGGCGATGCGCAGCGCGAAACACTTTTTGCCCAAAAGCGCGTTGCCGCCGTAGCCTGAGCCGAAGCTCCAGATCTCGCGCGTTTCAGGAAAGTGGACGATGTACTTGGTGTCGTTGCAAGGCCACGGCACATCGGCCGCGCCTGCCGCCAGCGGCGCGCCGACCGAATGCACGCAGGGCACGAACTCGCCCCCGGTGCCAAGCACGTCGTACACTTGGCGTCCCATGCGCGTCATGATCCGCATGTTGACGACGACGTAGGGGCTGTCCGTCAATTCGATGCCGACATGCGCGATCGGCGAGCCGAGCGGCCCCATCGAAAACGGCACGACATACATCGTGCGTCCGCGCATCGCGCCGTCGAAAAGACCGTCGAGCGTCGCGCGCATTTGCGTGGGCTCGACCCAGTTGTTCGTCGGACCGGCGTCTTCTTGATCGTTTGAGCAGATGAAAGTGCGGTCCTCGACGCGCGCGACGTCGGACGGATCGGAGCATGCGAGATACGAGTTGGGCCGCTTTTCCGGATTGAGGCGCTTGAGCGTGCGGGCCGCCACCATTTGCGCGCACAAGCGATCGTATTCTTCCTGTGAACCGTCGCACCAGACGATGCGCTCGGGCTTCGTCAATGCGGCGACACGTTGCACCCACTCGAGCAGCTTGCGATGTTTGACGTAGCCAGGTGCGTCAAGTGTGTCGGTGCCTCCAACGGCGGGGTGATTCATCGAGCAGTCTCCGTTTTGTCATAGTGGAAAGGGAAACGTGTGCGCTCGCTGACGCTGCCGGCGAGAGGCGCCTCGTCGCGCGAACGCTGCGCGCGCCGAGACGAAATGCGTCAGGAGCATGACAACTTGC
>DASZGN010000197.1:0-2109 GCA_035938775.1 Trinickia sp. | reverse complement strand
CTTCGAGCGGGGCGAAGACGGCGTGAGCAACAAGGCACTGGCCGCCGTGCAGCGCGCGTTCGAGGAGGCTGGCATCGAGTTTCCGAACGGCACGCTGCAACCGTCGATGAAACTGCGGCTTCGCCATCATGGAATTTCAGCCGATGACTCGGAGGCAGTCCGCACCGCGGCACGTCGTGGCGCATCACATGGTTCATGGTCGACGTGAAAGCGTTTGTCGGCGATCAGCGAGACGACTGATGCCGCGTTATTCCATCGTCGTCACTCATGTCGTCGAGATGATCGATGTCGGCCCACGCCAGCACGCGTGCGCGTGCGTTGCCGTCGTCGTCGAATTCGACTGTGTTGACGCTCGTGTTAAGCAGCTTGTAGTCGCGCGGCGCATCGAGCGCCAGGCCGTGCGCGCTGCGATAGATACAGTCGAGCACGCCGCCGTGTGTGAAGCAGGCAATGCGCCCGCCCGGGTGTGCGGCCACGATCGCGGCCACGGCATGGAGCACGCGGTGATAAAACGCGCGCGACGATTCGCCGCCTTCCGGAGAAAACCCGGGATCACGCGTTTGCCACGCCGCATAGGCATCGGGAAAGCGCGCCGCGATCTCGACGCTGTCGTGTCCCTGGAAGACGCCATACGCGCGCTCGCGCAGGCCGAACGACAGATGAAGCGGCAAACCGAGCATCGCGGCGGCGGGCTCACCGGTTTGCCGGGCGCGCTGCAGATCGCTCGAGTAAAGCGCATCAAGCCGTGCGCCCGCCTGCGCCTCGCGCGCGAGCCGTTCGGCGAGCCGCTCGGCTTGCGCGACGCCGCTCGCGGCAAGGGGAATGTCGATATGCCCCTGGATGCGCTTCACGCGATTCCAATCGGTTTCGCCGTGTCGAATGAAAAGTACCTGGGTAGAGGACATGGCCGGCGCCCGATCAGTTGCGCGTTTGCAACCAGAACGTGACGGGCCCGTCGTTGACGAGCGAGACCTGCATCGCAGCGCCAAACTCTCCCGTCTCGACGATCGGATGGCGCGAGCGCGCAGCCGCGACGAAGTAGTCGAAAAGACGCTTGCCTTCCTCGGGCGACGCGGCCGGCGTAAAGCTCGGGCGCAGGCCGCTGTTCGTATCGGCGGCAAGCGTGAACTGCGAGACGAGCAGCAAGCCGCCCGCGCGTCCCGCACCGTCGATATTCGTGACGGGCAGATTCATCTTGCCGGCCGCATCGGAAAAGACGCGATAGCCGAGCATCTTCGCGAGCAGCTTGTCGGCGCTTGCCTCGGTGTCGCCGCGCTCGGCGCATACGAGCGCGAGCAAGCCCGCGCCGATCTCGCCCGTCACGCGTTCGTCGACGCGCACTGCAGCCTGCGTGACACGCTGAATCAGCGCGATCATCGTTGCCTGGCCTTTCAGGCGGTGAGCGTCACGCGCGCGAAGCGGCGCTTGCCGACCTGCACGACGTACTCGCCGGCATCCACCTTGAGTGCCTTGTCGGATACCGTCGCGCCGTCGATCTTCACGCCGCTCTGTTCGATGTTGCGCAACGCCTCGCTCGTGGAGGGCACGAGGCCCGCCTGCTTGAGCAACTGGCCGATCGCGAGCGGCGCGCCGGCGAGCGTCACCGAGGGAATGTCGTCGGGCACGCCGCCTTTCGCGCGATGGTTGAAATCCTCGAGCGCGCGCTCGGCGTCGGCTTGCGAATGAAAGCGCGCGACGATCTCCTGCGCGAGCAGCACCTTGAAGTCGCGCGGATTGCGCCCTTCTTCCGCCTCGCGCATGAAGCGCGCGATTTCATCGAGGCCGCGAAACGACAGCAGCTCGTAGTAGCGCCACATCAACGTGTCGGAGATGCTCATCAGCTTGCCGAACATCTCGTTCGGCCTCTCGCTGATGCCGACGTAGTTGTTCTTCGACTTCGACATCTTGTCGACGCCGTCGAGCCCTTCGAGCAGCGGCATCGTCAGAATGCATTGCTGCTCCTGGCCGTATTGCTTCTGCAATTCGCGGCCGACGAGCAAGTTGAACTTCTGATCGGTACCGCCCAGTTCCAGATCGGCGTTCAGCGCGACCGAGTCGTACCCTTGCATCAGCGGATACAGAAATTCGTGGATCGAAATGGGCACGCCG
>DASZGN010000196.1:0-10245 GCA_035938775.1 Trinickia sp. | reverse complement strand
CTACGCATCGGTCGGCGGACGGCCGCAAGACATGAAGTACAAGGGCGAGCCGACCCGGCTTGTCATCGGCGATCGCAACGCCATCCGCGAATTTACGACGATCCACACGGGCACCGTGCAGGACGGTGGTGTGACGACGGTTGGCGACGACAACTGGATCATGGCCTATGTGCACATCGGCCACGATTGCCTTGTTGGTAACCATGTGGTCCTCGCGAGCAACGCGCAAATGGCGGGGCATGTCATCATCGGCGACTGGGCGATCGTCGGCGGCATGTCGGGCGTGCATCAGTTCGTGAAGATCGGCGAGCATTCGATGCTCGGGGGCGCGTCGGCGCTCGTGCAGGACATTCCGCCGTTCGTCATGGCGGCCGGCAACAAGGCCGAGCCGCACGGCATCAACGTCGAGGGGTTGCGCCGGCGGGGCTTTTCGGCCGACGCCATTTCTGCGCTGCGCGGCGCCTACCGGCTGCTTTACAAGAACGGCTTGTCGCTCGAGGAAGCGAAGGAGCAGTTGCGCGACCTCGCATCGGCAGGTGGCGATGGCGATGAGCCCGTACGCAAGCTGATCGCATTCGTCGAAACGTCGCAACGCGGCATCATCCGCTAGCACGATGGTGCTGCAACCGGGACAGCTCCGCGTCGCCATGGTCGCGGGCGAGCCGTCGGGCGATCTGCTCGCGGCGTCGCTTCTTGGTGGGCTCGCGCGCCGGCTGCCGGGCGGGACGCGCTACTACGGCATCGGCGGTGCGCGCATGATCGCACAGGGCTTCGACGCGCACTGGCCGATGGAAAAGCTCGCGGTGCGCGGCTACGTCGAGGCGCTCAAGCACATTCCCGAGATCCTGCGCATTCGCCGCGAGCTCAAGCAGCAGCTCCTTGCGGAGCCGCCACATGCGTTCATTGGCGTCGACGCGCCCGACTTCAATTTCGGGCTCGAACACGCCGTGCGCGACGCCGGTATTCCCACGATCCACTTCGTCTGCCCGTCGATCTGGGCTTGGCGCGGGGGCCGCATCAAGAAGATCGTGAAGGCCGTCGATCACATGCTGTGCGTCTTTCCGTTCGAGACGGCGCTGCTCGAGAAGGCCGGCGTGCCGGCAACCTATGTGGGCCATCCGCTTGCCGACGAAATTCCGCTCGAGCCGGACATGCCCGCTGCCCGCCGCGCGCTTGGGCTACCGGAGAGCGGCCCGGTCATCGCGGTATTGCCTGGCAGCCGGCGCTCCGAGATCGATCTGATCGGGCCGACGTTCTTTGAGGCGATGGCGCTCATGAGTGAGCGCGAGCCCGGCGTGCGTTTCGTGATGCCTGCGGCGACAGCCGCACTGCGTGAGTTGCTGCAGCCGCTCGTTGCGGCCCATCCCGGCCTTGCGCTGACGATTACCGACGGCAACGCGCAACGCGCGATGACAGCCGCCGACGCGGTGCTCGTAAAAAGTGGCACGGTGACGCTCGAAGCGGCGCTCCTGAAAAAGCCGATGGTGATTTCATACAAGGTGCCGTGGCTGACGGGGCAGATCATGCGTCGTCAGGCCTACCTGCCGTACGTGGGCTTGCCGAACATTCTCGCGGGGCGCTTCGTCGTGCCCGAACTCCTCCAGCACTTTGCGACGCCCGAGGCGCTCGCCGACGCCACGCTCACCCAGTTGCGCGACGACGCGAATCGGCGCACGCTCAACGAGGTGTTCACGCAGATGCACCATGCGCTGAGGCAGAACACGGCCGAGCGCGCGGCCGAGGCGGTCGAGCGCGTCATCGAATCGAGGAAGCCGCGATCATGACGGCATCGGGACCGACGCGCCGCGGCGGCGCGCGAGCGGGGGCGGCGATCAAGGCCGCGGGGGTGAGCGTGAGCGCCGCCGTAACGTCGACGCAAACCGCGCTCGATTTCAACTCGCCGCTCGACATCGTCTGCGGTGTCGACGAAGCGGGGCGCGGACCGCTTGCCGGGCCCGTTGTCGCCGCGGCTGTGATTCTCGATCCCAAGCGCCGCATTCGCGGGCTCGATGATTCGAAGGTGCTCAGCGCAAAAAAACGCGAGGCGCTCTACGAGAAGATCGTCGAACGCTCGCTCGCGTACTGCGTGGCTTCGGCGAGCGTCGAGGAAATCGATACGCTGAACATCCTGCACGCCACGATGCTGGCGATGAAGCGCGCTGTCGAAGGGCTAGCGCTCATGCCGACCCTCGTCAAGATCGACGGCAACCGGTGCCCTGTGCTCGCGGTGCGCAGTGAAGCAATCATCGGCGGCGACGCGCTCGTGCCGTCTATCTCTGCTGCTTCGATATTGGCGAAGGTCACGCGCGACCGCATGCTCTGCGAGCTGCACGAGCGCTTTCCGGTGTACGGGTTCAACGCGCACGCCGGGTACGGCACGCCGCAGCATCTCGCTGCGCTCGTGGAACATGGGCCGTGCGAGCATCATCGCCGCTCGTTTGCACCGGTGCGCGAGGCGTTCGAGCGGCGTGGCGTGCATGTCGAACTGCCGGCCGGCATGCAGGTCATCGCGGTGCCCGAGGTCGATATCGAGCTCGACGCGGCGCTGCTCGCCGCTTTCGATGATGATGCCAACGTTGAGGGCAATGGCAATGGCGTCGCTGCGGGCTGACCCCTCCGGCCGCCGCGCACCGTCCTCCGCCGCCCGCTGCACCCATCGATACTTGCCTGCTTGCCCGCCGCGTCGCGGATCGTTCGTCCATTTCGTCCTTTAGCCCCATTCGACCGTGAAAGCCATCACCTCGCGCGACAACCCGCTTTATAAACATCTGAAAGCGCTGGCCGGCTCCACGCACCAGCAGAAAAAGAGCGGTCATGCGTTGCTCGAGGGGTTCCATCTGGCGAGTGCCTATCTCGATGTGGCGGGCCAGCCCGAAACCTGCGTCGTGACCGAGGGGGCGCTGCGTCATGCCGAGGCGCAGGCGATTGTCGGCCGCATCGATGCGGCACACGTCGTCACGTTGCCCGACGCGCTCTTCGGGCAGCTGTCGAATGTGGTAAACGGCGTGGGCCTATTGCTGGTGGTGGCAAAACTCGCGGCGCCGTTGCCGGAGCGCGTCAAGAAAACTTGCCTCGTGCTCGACGGCGTGCAAGACGCCGGCAACGTCGGCTCGATTCTGCGCAGCGCGGCAGCGGCGGGCATTCAGCATGTCTTTTGCGCGCCAGGCACGGCCTACGCATGGTCATCCAAGGTGTTGCGCTCGGGTATGGGCGCGCATTTTCTGCTGCAGGTACATGAGGACATCGAGGCCCAAACGCTCATCGAGCGGCTCGACGTGCCCGTGGCGATCACCGATTCGCATGCGGCACAACCGCTTTACGATTGCGATCTGTCGGGGCCGCTCGCGTGGGTTTTCGGCAATGAAGGCGCGGGCGTATCGCCGGCCTGGCGCGCGGCGGTGGCGCATCGCCTGACTATTCCGCAGCCGGGCGGCATGGAGTCGCTCAACGTGGCCGCCGCGGCGGCCGTGTGCCTCTTCGAGCAATGCCGCCAGCAGCGCGGCGCCACTGGCATCGCCCGGTAGGCGTTCAGTAACCGGGGCGGTCGAGCTTGATTTCCTGAAGGATCGTCGTGGCGATTTCTTCGATCGATTTGTGCGTCGAGGAAAGCCACTTGATGTTCTCGCGACGCATCATGGCTTCGGCCTCGTTGATCTCATAACGGCAGTTTTCGGGAGCCGCGTATTTGCTGCCGGGCCGTCGCTCATTGCGAATTTCGGAAAGCCGCTGCGGATCGATCGACAAACCAAAGAGCTTGTCGCGATGTGCCGCGAGCGGCGAGGGTAGCTTGCCTCGCTCGAAATCTTCGGGGATGAGCGGATAGTTGGCTGCCTTCACGCCGTACTGCATCGCCAGATAGAGGCTCGTCGGCGTTTTGCCGCTGCGCGAGACGCCGACGAGGATCACGTCGGCATCGGCCAGATTGCGGTTGGACTGGCCGTCGTCGTGCGCGAGCGAGAAGTTAATCGCCTGGATGCGCGTCTTGTACTCCTCGGTGTCGGCATTCTGGTGACCGCGCCCGATGGCGTGCGTCGACTTCATCTCGAGCTCCTGCTCGAGCGGCTCCACGAACTGCTGGAAGATGTCGAGCACGAGTGCCTTGGAGTTCTTGACGATCGCGTTCGAGGCGCTGTCCACGAGCGTCGTGAAGACGATGGGCCGGCGTCCGTCCAGCTCGGCGGCCTCGCTGATCTTCTCGACCGTCGCATACGCCTTGTCGGCCGAATCGACGAACGGCACGCGCACGAGGCGGAATTTCTGGTCGAACTGAGACAGGATCGAGTGCGCGAACGTTTCGGCAGTGATCCCAGTGCCGTCGGAGACGATGAATACGGTAGGCGGCATCGGCGAAAAACGCTTCTGAGGCAGCAGGCGCTGCGATGTGGGATGCGGCACCCAATAGGCCGCAAATTCGGTAATTCCGTAATTCTGGTTCGACCGTCCCAATTGGACGGGGCAGCACGGTAGAATAGCGGCAACCTGTTGGATAAGCAATTGCGATCGGCCGCACGCGGCGATTGCTTTTCCAACAGGTTGCGCATGATGCGTGCCGTCACCAATGGGCGCGCGCATCCAAGCCCGCTTGCGCAGCCGAGAATTTCTTTCACACTTAGGGGCTTGTATGACTAACGCAGCAAACGTCGCAAAGGACCAGGCGTATGTAGTTCCGTTCGAGCAATTGCGGATGACCGATGTGGAGATCGTGGGCGGCAAGAATGCGTCGCTCGGCGAGATGATCAGCCAGCTGGCCCAGGCTGGCGTTCGCGTACCCACCGGTTTTGCGACCACCGCGCTCGCCTTTCGCGATTTCCTGCAGCACAACAATCTGACGGAGCGTATTGCCGCGCGCCTGGACAAGCTCGACGTCGACGACGTGAAGGCGCTCGCCGCCGCGGGCAAGGAAATCCGTCAATGGATCGTCGATGCGCCGATGCAGTCGCGCCTCGAGGCCGAGATCCGGGCCGCGTTCGAGACGCTGCAAAAGAGCTCGCCCGAGGAGCTGTCGTTCGCGGTGCGCTCGTCGGCCACCGCCGAAGACCTGCCCGATGCGTCGTTCGCGGGTCAGCAGGAAAGCTACCTGAACGTGGTCGGCATCGACGACGTGCTCGATCGCATGAAGCACGTTTTCGCGTCGCTCTATAACGATCGCGCGATCTCCTATCGGGTCCACAAGGGCTTCACGCACGCCGAAGTGGCCCTCTCGGCCGGCGTTCAGCGCATGGTGCGCTCCGATGTCGGCGCGGCCGGCGTGATGTTTACGCTCGATACCGAATCGGGCTTCAGGGACGCCGTGTTCATCACGTCGGGCTACGGCCTCGGCGAGACCGTCGTGCAAGGCGCGGTGAACCCGGACGAGTTCTACGTCTTCAAGACCACGCTCGAGCAGGGCAAGTACCCGATCATCCGCCGCTCGATCGGCTCGAAGCTGATCAAGATGGAGTTCACGAAGCCGGGCGAGCCGGGGCGCGTGAAGACCGTCGATGTGGCGCATGAGCAGCGCAACCGCTTCTCGATCACGGACGAAGATGTGATCGAGCTCGCGAAGTACGCGGTCATCATCGAGAAGCACTATCAGCGTCCCATGGACATCGAATGGGGCAAGGACGGCCGCGACGGCAAGATCTTCATCCTCCAGGCGCGCCCGGAGACGGTGAAGAGCCAGACGGCCGGCAAGGCCGAGCAGCGCTTCAAGCTGAAGGGGCAGTCGCAAGTGGTCGCGACGGGCCGCGCGATCGGGCAGAAGATCGGCGCGGGCCGGGTTTGCGTGATTCGCGATCCGTCCGAGATGGAGCGCGTGCAGCCGGGCGATGTCCTCGTCGCCGACATGACCGATCCGAACTGGGAGCCGGTGATGAAGCGCGCGTCGGCGATCGTCACGAACCGCGGCGGGCGGACCTGCCACGCGGCGATCATCGCGCGGGAGCTGGGCGTGCCGGCCGTGGTCGGCTGCGGCGATGCCACGGACGTGCTGAAGGACGGCGCGCTCGTGACTGTGTCGTGCGCGGAAGGTGACGAGGGCAAGATCTACGACGGGCTGCTCGAGACGGAAGTCACCGAAATCGAGCGCGGCGAGTTGCCGCCGATTCCGGTGAAGATCATGATGAACGTCGGCAACCCGCAACTGGCATTCGATTTCTCGCAGTTGCCGAACGCGGGTGTGGGCCTTGCTCGCCTCGAGTTCATCATCAACAACAACATCGGTGTGCATCCGAAGGCGATCCTCGAGTACCCGAACGTCGATCAAGACTTGAAGAAGGCGGTCGAAAGCGTGGCGCGCGGTCATGCGTCGCCGCGCGCGTTCTACGTCGACAAGCTGACCGAAGGCATTGCGACGATCGCCGCCGCGTTCTATCCGCGGCCTGTGATCGTGCGCTTGTCGGATTTCAAGTCGAACGAGTACAAGAAGCTGATCGGCGGCTCGCGCTATGAGCCGGACGAAGAAAACCCGATGCTCGGTTTCCGCGGCGCCTCGCGTTACATCTCGCAGGACTTCGCGCAAGCGTTCGAGATGGAATGCGTCGCATTGAAGCGCGTGCGCGAGGACATGGGGCTCGACAACGTCGAGATCATGGTGCCGTTCGTGCGGACGCTGAAGCAGGCGGAGCGCGTCGTCGGCCTGCTCTCGAAGTTCGGCTTGAAGCGCGGCGAGAAGGGGCTCAAGCTCATCATGATGTGCGAGATCCCGTCGAATGCCATTCTCGCCGAGCAGTTCCTGGAGTACTTCGACGGTTTCTCGATCGGCTCGAACGATTTGACGCAATTGACGCTCGGCCTCGATCGCGATTCGGGCATGGAGTTGCTCGCCGTCGACTTCGACGAGCGCGACGAGGCGGTCAAGTTCCTGTTGAAGCGCGCCATCGAAACATGCCGCCGCTTGAACAAGTACGTCGGCATTTGCGGGCAGGGTCCGTCGGACCATCCGGACTTCGCGCAGTGGCTGTCGGATGAAGGCATCGCGTCGATTTCGCTGAACCCCGACACGATCATCGAAACGTGGCAGTCGCTCGCGAAGGCGGCTGCGAAGTAAAAAAACTCGCGCTGCGAAGCGGCGCATATGCTTCGTGCTATAACGCCCCGGTATATCCGGGGCGTTTTTTTTTAACAAGGGGGACCCAAACCATGACGCTGCACGACTTCTTTTGGTGGGTTGGCGCGGGGGTGCTGATCGTTGCCGAGCTGCTGACCGGCACGTTCTATCTCTTGATGATCGCGCTGGGGTTCATCGCGGGGGCGCTTGCGCATATCGCTGGCGCGAGCCTCGCTGTCCAGCTCCTGTCGGCCGCGCTCGTGGCGCTGGCAGCAGTGATCTTGCTGCGACGCTCGCGCTTCGGCCGGCGCAGGCAGCGGCGCGATGCGTCGGCGAATCCCGACGTCAATCCCGATGTCGGCGCGGCGCTCGAAGTGCCTGCGTGGCGGGAGCGCCGCGCCCGGGTGCCGTACCGCGGTGCCCAATGGGACGTCGAACTCGCGCCGGGGGAGCGCGAGGATGCGCGGTTCTACGAAATCTCCGCCGTACAGGGCAATCGTCTTGTCGTCGTCGAAAAGAAGCCGGCAACGCCCGCCCGCTCGCACAATTCGCTGTCAACAACAAAGGAGTGAAGTGATGGATATGACTATCGTCGGGGGCGTGCTGCTCGTCATCGCCGTGGTGATCGCGGCGCAGACGGTGAAGATCGTGCCTCAGCAGCATGCGTGGGTCGTCGAGCGCTTCGGCCGCTATCACGTCACGCTCGCACCCGGCCTGAACGTGGTCACGCCGTTTGTCGACCGGGTGGCGTACCGGCATGTGCTGAAGGAGATTCCGCTGGATGTGCCGGCTCAGATCTGCATTACGCGCGACAACACGCAGTTGCAGGTCGATGGCGTGCTGTACTTTCAGGTGACCGATCCGATGAAGGCGTCGTATGGCTCGAGCAACTTCGTCATGGCGATCACGCAGCTTTCGCAGACGACGTTGCGCTCGGTGATCGGCAAGCTCGAGCTCGACAAGACGTTCGAAGAGCGCGACATCATCAACAGCAGTGTGGTCGCGGCGCTCGACGAAGCGGCGGCGAGCTGGGGCGTGAAAGTGCTGCGCTACGAAATCAAAGACCTGACGCCGCCCAAGGAAATCCTCCATGCGATGCAGGCGCAGATCACGGCGGAGCGCGAGAAGCGGGCGCTGATCGCGGCCTCGGAAGGGCGCCGGCAGGAGCAGATCAACATCGCCTCCGGCGGGCGCGAGGCGGCGATCCAGCGCTCCGAGGGCGAACGGCAGGCGGCGATCAATCAGGCGCAGGGTGAGGCGGCGGCGATTCTGGCCGTGGCAGAAGCAAACGCGCAGGCGATCCAGAAGATTGCGCAGGCGATTCAGTCGAACGGTGGCATGGACGCCGTCAACCTGAAGGTGGCCGAGCAGTACGTGAGTGCGTTCGGCAACCTTGCGAAAACGGGGAATACGCTGATCGTGCCGGGCAACATGTCGGACATGAGCACGATGATCGCGTCGGCGCTCGCGATCGTGAACCGCGGCAAGAACGCAGCGGCTGCCGAGGCGCGTTAAGAACGACGCAAGCGGCGGGTGTGGTACGAGCGACGAATGTGATGCGTGCGCGGATCAGTACGCCCCGTTGTCCGTGATTGCGGGTCCTGCTTCGCGCGTCGGACGTCGAATCAACGAATGAAACAAAACGGCCTGCATCGCTGCAGGCCGTTTTGTCTTGTCGATGCGCGTCGCTGCGATGATGCGGCGCTATCCTGAGCCGGCTGACGAATCGCTTAACTGGCCGAGCGCATGATCCGCGCTTTCTCGCGTTCCCAATCGCGCTTCTTTTCGGTCTCGCGCTTGTCGTGCTGTTTCTTGCCCTTCGCGAGGCCCACTTCGCATTTCACGCGGCCGCCCTTGTAGTGAAAGTTGAGCGGCACGAGCGTATAGCCGCGCTGCTCCACCTTGCCGATCAGCTTCTTGATTTCGTCGCCGTGCAGGAGCAGCTTGCGCGTGCGCACCGGGTCGGGCTTGATATGCGTCGACGCCTCGGGCAGCGGGCTGATGTGCGCGCCGATCAGAAAGAGCTCGCCGTTGCGGATGACGACGTACCCTTCCTTGATCTGGCCGCGGCCGGCGCGCAGGGCCTTGACCTCCCATCCTTCGAGCACGAGCCCCGCCTCGTAGCGTTCTTCGATGAAGTAATCGAAGAACGCTTTTCTGTTGTCGATGATGCTCATGAATGGAATGCGCCCAACTCGTTTAAAATCGTGATTTTAGCAAAAGCGGGGCCGACGAAGCCCGCCATGCTCGCCCACCTTGCCGCGTGCAGTGCAATTTATGGCAGATGTCCAGAAAACCGTATTGATCCGTCACTCGGCGGAAGAGATGTTCGATCTCGTCACTGACGTGGCTGACTACCCGAACTTTTTGCCTTGGTGCGGAGGCATCGAGATCCGTCGGCAGGACGAGCATGGAATGGAAGCCCGCATCGACATCAACTTCAAGGGCATCAAGCAGCATTTCGCGACGCATAACACGCAGCAGCGGCCTACGCGGATCGACATGCAATTCGCCGACGGCCCGTTTCGCAAATTTACCGGCTACTGGCGCTTCACACCGTTGCGCACCGACGCCTGCAAGATCGAATTCTCGCTGCATTACGAGTTCACAAGCGTGATTCTCGAGAAAATCATCGGGCCGGTGTTCAATCACATCGCCAACACGTTCGTCGAATCGTTCGTGAAGCGCGCCGACGAGCGCTACGGCAAGCCATGAATACGCCCGCGCCCCTCTCCATCGAAGTCTGCTACGCGTTACGCGATGCGCAGACGCTCATTGCGATCGCCTTGCCGGCCGGCTCGACCGTGCGCGATGCGATCGAAGCGAGCGGCATCGCCGAGCGGCACCCCGAGATCGATCTGGCCACCGCAAAGGTCGGCATCTTCGGCAAGGTGAAGCCGCTCGACGCGCCGCTTGCCGACCACGATCGGGTCGAGATCTACCGGGCGCTCATCGTGGATCCGAAGCTCGCGCGGCAAAGGCGTGTGGACAAGACACGTCGTGAAGGGTCGGTAGAGGGGCGCAAGTGGCTGCCCAAGGATTCCCGTTAGCCAGTCGCCCGGCATCCTGCTTGGCGGCGCCCGCCGGAACGTGAGCGCCGCTTAGTGCGCGGGCGTCTCGACGCAGGCGCCGAGCGCGGCGTCGTGCCCTTTGCCGCTGTGGCGACGCACGGACCACATCACACCTGCGAGCAGCAGTGCGATCGCCGCGGCTTCGAG
>DASZGN010000195.1:0-5511 GCA_035938775.1 Trinickia sp. | reverse complement strand
CAAGGAGTAGGACGTGTACGGCACCAGTCGGCCAGCCGACGCTCTCGGATGCGCTGCCCACCGACCGGGCTTTATCAAGGGGTAACTCCGTCATAATGCCGATACGAACAGCGAAACGCCCGGCGCTCGCCGGGCGTTTCGCTTTGAAAGCAGGGGCCATGCGGGCATAGCCGCCGCGCTAGCCGTGCCGCTCAGTGCGCCGCCGATGCCGCGGCGCTGGCATCGCCGCTTGATGCCCGTTCAGGCCGCGTGATCCAGATCAGCGCGATCAGCACGAGAAAGATAATCGACGACACATAGAACAAATCGTTCACGCCCAACTGCGCGGCTTGCTGCGTGACAAGCCGGTCGAACATGGCGTAGCGCTGCGACGCGTCGAGCCCGAGCGAGCCCATTTGCGTTATCGACTGGCTGAAGGTCGGATCCAGCGCGCTTGCGCGCTCGGTGAGCTGCGCGTGATGCAAGCTCGTGCGGTGATCCCACGCCGTCGTGAAGATTGACGTGCCGATGCCCCCGAACATGATCCGCACGAAGTTCGACAGGCCCGAGGCAGCTGGAATCCGGTTGCCCGGCAGTCCCGACAGCGTGATCGACACGAGCGGGATGAAAAAGCCCGCCATCGCGATGCCTTGTATCAACGTCGGCAGTGTGAGCGACCAGGTATCGACTCCCGTCGTATAGCGCGAGCGCATCCAGAAGCAGAGCGCGAACACGCAGAACGAGGCGGTGGCGATCTTGCGCGGGTCCGTGCGCGGCAGGAATTTGCCGGTCACCGGCGACAGCAGAATGGCGAAGAGCCCGACGGGCGCCAGCACGAGTCCGGCATCAGTGGCGGTATAGCCGAGGTCGGTCTGCAGCCAGAGCGGCAGCAGCACGAGGTTGCCGAAGTAAAGTCCGTAGCCGATCGACAGCGAGATCGTGCCGCCCGTAAAGTTGCGCCGCGAAAAGAGCGAGAGATCGACGACGGGATGCACGGCCGTCAATTCCCACACGACGAAGAACGCAAAGGCGATGAGCGCGGTAAGCGCGAGCACGACGATCGTCGTAGAGGAGAACCAGTCGAGGTCCTTGCCTTTGTCGAGCATGACCTGCAGCGAGCCGACCCAGATCACGAGGAGCACGAGGCCGACCGTGTCGATCGGCGCTTTCTTCACGACGGAGTCGCGCGAGCGGAAGATAGACCACGTCGCCAGGGCAGCCACGATGCCGACGGGGATGTTGACATAGAAGATCCACGGCCAAGAGATGTTGTCGGAGATCCACCCGCCGAGGATCGGCCCGGCGACGGGCGCGATGAGCGTGGTCATGGCCCACATCGCCAGCGCGAGCGGCGCCTTGGGGCGCGGATAACTCGCAAGCAGCAGCGTCTGCGACAACGGAATCATCGGCCCCGCAACGGCGCCTTGAATCACGCGGGAGACCAGCAAGAACGGCAGCGTCGGCGCGAGGCCGCACATCCAGGATGCGATGACGAACAGCACGATCGACGCGAGAAACAATCGCACTTGGCCGATGCGATCGGTAAGCCAGCCCGTGAGCGGCACGGAGATCGCGTTGGCGACGGCGAACGACGTGATGACCCAGGTGCCCTGGTCCGACGACACGCCGAGGTCGCCCGAGATGGTCGGGATCGACACGTTGGCGATCGATGTGTCGAGCACGTTCATGAACACGGCAAGCGACACGGCGATGGTGCCAATCACGAGCTGCATGCCGGCGAGCGGCGGGTGCGGGGCTGGGGGCTGAGCAGCCATTGAGCTTAAGACCTCGGAAAAGCTTCTGGTTCGACGATGATTCAGCGTTTCAGTACGGCGCTTCAGTGCGGCGCTTCGATTCGACGCTTCGTTTCGGCGGCGAGCCGCATCACGTCAGCTTGCCGAGCCGCTCGCCTGATTCACCCCGACTGCGTTGCCCGAGCCGCCCGCGATCGGCTTTTGCTGACCGGGGCCCGCGTTCGGGCCGGCATTGGCGGTGATAATGCGGGCAATCTCCGCGTCGGCATCCTCGCCGTACTTGTCGAACACGTTTGTTTGATAGACCGTGTTCTGCGCATTGCCGAGCTGGCTGCCGCTGTCGTTCTTGATATCGACATCGGCTTGCATCGACAGGCCGATGCGCAGCGGGTGCGCGCGCAGCTCTTGCGGATCGAGCGCGATGCGCACGGGCAGACGCTGCACGACCTTGATCCAGTTGCCCGTCGCGTTTTGCGCCGGCAGCAGCGAGAAGGCCGAGCCCGTGCCGGGCGAAAAGCCGACCACCGTGCCGTGATAGACGACGGACGAGCCGTAGACATCGGCGGTCAGCTTGACCGGCTGGCCGATGCGCATGTGCTTCAACTGCACTTCCTTGAAGTTCGCATCGACCCACACGGCCTCGAGCGGCACGATCGCCATCAGCGGTGTGCCCGGCGAAACGCGCTGGCCGACTTGCACGGAACGCTTCGCGACATAGCCGGCGACGGGGGCCGGCAGCACGTTGCGCGCGTTGTTGAGATACGCGTCGCGCACTTTCGCGGCGGCGGCGAGTACGTTCGGTTGCGTGGCGATCGTCGTGTTGGCCGTGAGCGCGCGGTTCGATGCGAGCTGCTGGCGGGTCGCGTCGAGCGCGGCCTGTGCGGCCTTCACCGCATCGCGAGCGTGCGAAATCTCTTCCTGCGACACGGCGCCCGTTTGCGCGACCGTCAGGCGCCGGCGCAGGTCGTCTTGCGCGCGCGACAGGTCGCTTTCGCGCTGCGCGACCTGGGCCTGGAACTGATCGTTGTTGACGAAGAGCCCGTGCACCTGACGCACGGTTTGCGCGAGACTCGCCTCCGCTTGTTGGAGCACGACCCGCGCATCGGCGCCGTCGAGCACGACAAGCGGCGTGCCTGTATTGACGGTCTGCGTATCGTCGACTTTGACGGCAATGACCGTGCCCGTCACCTGAGGCGTGATCTGCACGATGTTGCCGTTCACGTAGGCGTCATCGGTGCTTTCGCGAAAACGCGCGACGAGGAAGTAGTACAAGCCGTACCCGATGGCCGCGATGAGGATCACGCCGGTGAGCAGCGTCATCAGTCGCCGGCGTTTGCCGTTCGTCTGCGACTGAGTGGTTGCGGCGGTTTGTTGGGTCTCGCTCATGAAATGCTCTCCCTCTCTCCAAATCCGTAAGTTCGGATCTTGATTGGTTTAGTCTTGCGATCGTTTCGGCCTTGTGGGCTCCTCGATCGTATGTCGCGTCGCGCGGGTGACGTACGGTTAGCCCGCCGCCGCGTGCGGCGAGCGCTCGGGCGTTCCAATCCCGCCGGCTTCGGCCTCGAACCCGCCGCCGAGCGCCCGGATCAGGGCGAACTGCAAGTCGCGCCGCCTCATCTTCAGGTTCGTGAGCGTCTGCTCCGCCGACAGACGGTCGATGTCCGCCTGCAGCACTTGCAACTGCGGCGACAGTCCCGCCTTGTAGCGAATCACCGCAAGGCGGTATGCCTCGCTCGATGCGTCGAGCGCACGCTGCGCGTCGCCCATCTCGCGGTCGATCGCGCGAATCGAGGACACCTGCGTTGCGACATCGGTAAGCGCGTTGATGAGCGTCTGGTTGTAGTTTGCAACGTCGAGGTCGTAGTCGGCGTAGCGGCCCTTCAACTGCCCGCGCAAGGCGCCCGCGTCGAAGATCGGCAGATGAATGGCCGGGCCTGCCTGAGCCTGGCGGCTCGCCGCTGTCAGAAAGCGCCCCCAGCCGAGCGCATCGATGCCGAAGCTGGCTGCGAGGTTGATGTCGGGGAAGAACTCGGCCTTCGCCTCCTTCACGTCGGAGAGGGCGGCCTCGACTTGCCAGCGCGCGGCGATGAGGTCGGGGCGGCGCGAGACGAGATCGGCGGGCACGTTATCGGGCAGCGTCACCGTGCCGCCCGGCGCAAGCACGGGCTGGGCGATCGCAAGCCCGCGGTCGGGGCCTTTGCCGAGCAGCGCAGCCAACTGATAGCGCACGGCGCTGATCTGGCCGTCGATGTCGGAGAGCGTCGCCTGGGTCGTGGCGATATTGCCGATCGCCTCTTGTTTTTCGACATTCGTGTCGAGGCCAGCCGTCACGCGCCCGTTGGTGATGACGCTCACATTATTGCGATTGGCGATTTCGCGTGCGGCGATGTCGCGCAGCGCATAGAGCAGGGCCAGTTGGTTATAGGTTCTCGCCACCGACGACGCGAGCGTGACACGCGTTTGCTGCATGTCGGCTTCGGCCGCCTTTTGCTGGGAGACGGCTGAGTGCAGGCGCGCGCGGTTTTTGCCCCAAAGGTCGAGGTCCCACGACGCGCTCGCGAGCGCCGTGTTCTCGGTGAACCAGCTGCCACCACCGAACGCCGGCGGGAAAAATCCGTTGGCGGACAGGCGCTCGCGCGTCCAGGAGTAGCTGCCGTCCACGCGCGGAAAGAGGCTCGATCGCGAGCTTTCGATGAACGACTGTGCCTTCGCGATGCGCGCCTGCGTCTGGGCGATCGACGGGTTGCCTTCGAGTGCCTCGGCGACGAGCTGCGGCAGTTGCGGATCGCCGAATTCACTGGCCCAGCCGAGCGACGGCCACCGGCCGCCGTCGCCCGGCAGGCTTTGCTTCGCCTGATAGGTGTCCGAAGACGCGATCTGCTTGTCGCTCTTGATGCCGGCGTAATTCACGCATCCCGCGAGGAACCCCGTCGCGACAGCCATGGCAAGCGCGCCCCGGCGCGCCATGCTGTGAACCGGCTGGGTGGGGGATGCCATCGCACTGCCTCCTGCGTGGAATGGAATCATGGACATTGCAACTTATTCTTAGTGTTGGAAGAGATGAAACTCGTTGCTTCTACATCGATTTCGGTGATGCGCGCGGCTAGCGCGTGTCGGCCACCGGGTCGCCGGTGTTGGCGAGAATGCGTCTCAACATGCTCTTCAGAAAGCCGACTTCCTCGGGCGTGAAGCCGGCGAGCCCTTTATCGAGCACGCTCCCGAAAATGTCCGGCAAGCGCGCGGCGAGCGCATAGCCTTCGGGCGTTACCGCGAGATGCACGGCTCGCCGATCCTCGCTGCTGCGCACGCGCGAGAGCAGCTTGCGCTGCTCCAGGCGGTCGATCAGGCGCGTGACGGCGCTCGCGTCGATGCCGTAATCGCGCGCGAGCTCAGCGGCCAGCGAGCACCGGCCGCTCGCGATCATGAAAAGCATGCTCGCCTGCGTGCTCGTGATGCCGAGTTCGGCCATCGTGCGCTGCGTCACCATGTTCGACAGACTCGATTTCACGCGCGAGAGCAGATAGCCGACGCTTTCGTCGATCTGATAGTTACCTACTTCAAGCGGTAGGCCGGCGGACGGTTTGGCCATAGTGATTTTCGTGCTATCACAATAGTTGACTATGCATTAGTGTAGACGTGAAAGTGCGGTGCAGGCAAGCGCCTGCCCCTGCCTTTCAGGCTGCCTGTGGATGTGGGACTTATGGCGGCCCGCCGATTGGAAGGGGCGCACGGGCGGCGGGCGGCGTTCAGCCAGGGAGCGGCGCTCGCCCACGCGTAC
>DASZGN010000194.1:0-6452 GCA_035938775.1 Trinickia sp. | reverse complement strand
TCGTACACGGGGGGCTTGGTCATTGAAAAGTCTCCGGGTTTCTGCGAAGGCTCCAACGATAGGCGGTTTACGGCGCGCTTTCAATCGATGAGGGCGGCATCGTCGCGCGCTTGTCGGGTTCGGGCAAACGCGTGTCGCGTTTAGCACGATCGCGACCGACTGTTGCGGACTACGCTCCAACGAGTGGCGCTCGGCTCGATTCGAGCCCCATGCGAGACGCCGTCGCATCACAACTCATGGAGACGAAGACGATGAGCAGCAACCGAGGTGTCGTGTATCTGGGCCAGGGCAAGGTCGAAGTGCAATCGATCGACTACCCGAAGATGATCGATCCGAGCGGACGCTCGATTCAGCATGGCGTCATTCTCAAGGTCGTCAGCACGAATATTTGCGGCTCCGATCAGCACATGGTGCGCGGACGCACAACGGCGCCCGTCGGCCTCGTGCTCGGCCATGAAATTACCGGCGAAGTGATCGAGATCGGCCGCGACGTCGAGACGCTCAAGATAGGCGACATCGTCTCCGTGCCGTTCAACGTCGCCTGCGGGCGCTGCCCGATGTGCAAGGACCAGCACACGGGCGTGTGCCTCAACGTCAATCCCGCGCGCGCGGGGGGCGCCTATGGTTACGTCGATATGGGCGGGTGGGTTGGCGGGCAGGCCGAGTATGTGCTCGTGCCGTATGCCGATTTCAATCTGCTCAAGTTCCCCGATCGCGATCAGGCGCTTGCAAAGATCCGTGATTTGACGTGCTTGTCGGATATCCTGCCCACCGGCTATCACGGCGCGGTGAGCGCGGGCGTGAAGCCGGGCGCGACCGTCTACATCGCGGGGGCCGGCCCGGTCGGCATGGCGGCCGCCGCCTCGGCGCGGCTCTTGGGGGCGGCCGTGACGATTGTCGGGGACATGAATGCGGAGCGACTCGCGCATGCGAAAGCGATGGGCTTCGAGACGGTGGACTTGTCGCGCGATGCGACGCTCGGCGAGCTGATCGCCGAAATTCTCGGTACGCCAGAAGTGGATTGCGCGGTGGACTGCGTGGGCTTCGAAGCGCATGGCCACGGCAGCGCGCATCACGAGGAGGCGCCCGCGACCGTCCTGAACTCGCTGATGGAAATCACGCGCGCGGCCGGCGCCATAGGCATTCCCGGCCTGTACGTGACGGACGACCCGGGCGCGGTCGATGCCGCTGCGCGCCGCGGCAGCCTGAGCCTGCGCTTCGGCATGGGCTGGGCGAAGTCGCATTCGTTCCATACGGGGCAAACGCCGGTCATGAAATACAACCGCAACTTGATGCGAGCGATCCTGTGGGACCGTCTGCCGATCGCGGATATCGTCAACGTGACCGTCATTTCGCTCGATCAGGCGCCTCACGGCTATCGCCAGTTCGATGGGGGCGCGCCGAGGAAATTCGTGATCGACCCGCACGGCATGTTGAAGGCGGCGTAAGGCGAGAGGGCGCCGGACGAGGGCCGCCGCCGTGGCGGCCGCAGGCATGGCGCGTGGTGCGCCGCCGAGCGCGTCGTCGCGCAATATTGCAGCTGTGCTGCTACGAATGGAGTGATCGAAGCGCCGGGCGGATCAAGCGAGATCAAGCCAGCGCGACTTGCGCACCGCTATTAGCCTCGCGCGCGAGCGGGGCGACCTGTTTGCGCCGTTCACGCGTGGGCGCCGTGCCGAATGCATCGCGATAGCTCTTGCTGAAGTGGCAGGCCGATTGAAACCCGCATGCCATCGTGATGTTCATGATCGACATGTCGGTTTGCAGCAGCAGCTCGCGCGCGCGGCGCAGCCTGAGCGTGAGGTAGTAGTGGGTCGGCGTCATGCCGAGATGCTCGCGAAAGAGCCGCTGCAGTTGCCGCTGCGACATGTTCGCGAGCCGCGCGAGCTCTTCTCGCGAAAGCGGCTCCTCGATGTTGTTTTCCATCAGCGCGATCACTTCGAACAACGACTTGTTCGCCGAGCCGAGTCGAGCGACGAGCGGCATGCGCTGCTGTGCGCTCGTATCGCGCACGTGCTCGACGATGAATTGCTCGGCGATCTGCGTGACGCGTGCGGTGCCGATGCGCGGCGTAATCAAGTGCAGCATCATGTCGAGCGGCGCGACGCCGCCCGTGCACGTCACGCGATCGCGATCGACGACAAAAAGCTCCTTCAGAAAGCGCGTGCGCGGGAACTCCTCCTTCAGCGCCGACATGTTCTCCCAATGGATCGCACAGGCATAACCGTCGAGCAGACCCGCGCGCGCGAGCGCGTAAGTGCCCGTGCAGAGACTGCCGAGCGTGACCCCCGATCGGGCAAAGCGGCGCAGCTCGGAAAGATGCTCGGGCACCGTGGCGCGCTGCACGTCGATGCCGCCGCAGACGAATACGAGATCGGGCTGCTGATCGAGCGATGAAATGGCGCGCGTCTCGACGGCAAGGCCGTTGCTGGCCATGACGGGCCCGCCCTCTGGGCTCACGACGGACCATCGATAAAGCGTGTCGCCGCTCAGGTAATTCGCCATCCTGAGCACTTCGATCGCGTTCGAGAACGCGATCATCGTGAAGTTCGGCAGAGTCATGAACGCGAAGTTGGACAGCGACGCAGTGCGGTCGTGCGGCATGGCAGGCGTTCCTTCGAATCCAATGGATTGCACCCGGAGTCGTATGCGCCGGGCGTTTCATTTTGGATACAAGGCAACAAGCATGCCATACGGCCTAACCCTAGGCCCCGCTGTGGGCCCACGCGCACGGTGCACCATGGGCGTGCGACGGCCGCATCCGTTGGGTGCACATCGACGGGCGAGTTGTCCAAAACGGACGTGCATGTCGGAAATGGCAAAGAACGCGTCTGAATTCGCCAATCGGCATGAAAGGCGAACGACAAGAATAGAGCCGTCGCCCATGAAAGCCGGCGGCGCCTCGTCCCGCCAGTCCCGCAATACAGCAAAGGGACAAGCAGCAAGGCTGCCGCGCATCCTCACTCACGGATCCGTCATGTCGAAAACCCAGCCCTTTTTCTCGCAGACACTCGCCGAACGCGATGCGCCCGTGCGCGGCGCGCTTTTGAAGGAGCTCGAGCGGCAGCAATCGCAAGTCGAATTGATCGCGTCGGAAAACATCGTCTCGCGAGCGGTTCTCGAAGCACAGGGCTCGGTGCTGACGAACAAGTACGCCGAAGGCTATCCGGGCAAACGCTATTACGGCGGCTGCGAATATGCAGATGAAATCGAAGCGCTCGCCATCGCGCGAGTGAAGCAGCTCTTCAACGCCAGCTACGCAAACGTGCAGCCGCATTCGGGCGCGCAGGCGAACGGCGCGGTGATGCTCGCGCTCGCGAAGCCGGGCGACACGGTGCTCGGCATGTCGCTCGATGCGGGCGGACATCTGACGCATGGTGCGAAGCCCGCGCTGTCGGGCAAGTGGTTCAACGCGGTGCAGTACGGCGTGAACCGCGAAACGATGCGCATCGACTACGACGAGATCGAAGCGCTCGCGCATCGACATAAGCCGAGCCTCCTGATTGCCGGCTTCTCGGCTTATCCGCGCGTGCTCGATTTCGCGCGCTTTCGCGAGATAGCCGAAAGCGTCGGCGCGAAGTTGATGGTCGACATGGCGCATATCGCGGGCGTCATCGCTGCGGGGCGGCACGCCAATCCCGTCGAGCACGCGCACGTCGTCACGTCCACGACGCACAAGACCCTGCGCGGCCCGCGCGGCGGGTTCATCCTGACTAACGACGAGGAAATCGCGAAGAAGCTCAACTCGGCCGTCTTCCCCGGTTTGCAAGGCGGGCCGCTGATGCATGTGATCGCCGGCAAGGCCGTCGCATTCGGCGAAGCGCTGCAGGAGGGCTTCAAGAGCTATATCGACCATGTGTTGGCGAATGCGCGCGCCCTCGGCGCGGTATTGACGAAAGGCGGTGTCGATCTCGTGACCGGCGGCACCGACAATCATTTGTTGCTGGTCGATTTGCGTCCAAAGGGCCTGAAGGGCACGCAGGTCGAGACGGCGCTCGAGCGCGCGGGCATCACCTGCAACAAGAACGGCATTCCGTTCGACACCGAGAAGCCGACCGTGACATCGGGCATTCGCCTCGGCACGCCGGCGGGCACGACGCGTGGCTTTGGTGTTGCCGAATTCGAACAGATCGGCCGGTCGATCCTCGAAGTGTTGAACGCGCTTACACGCCATCCCGAAGGACATGCAGAAACCGAGCAACGCGTGCGCCGCGAAATCTTCGCGCTTTGCGAGCGCTTTCCGATCTATTGACCCTCGAGCCGTCTCATTCGTCAAAAACACCCGCCCCGGAGCACGCAATGTCGACCCTGCACGACGAGAGCATCATCATCGACGGCCTGAACATTTCGAAGTTCGACCGCTCGGTATTCGAGGATATGCGCAAAGGCGGCATCACCGCCGCGAATTGCACGGTATCGGTTTGGGAGAGCTTCACGAAGACCGTCGACAACATCGCGCTGATGAAGCAGCAGATTCGCGAGCACAGCGAAATCCTGACGCTCGTTCGCACTGCCGACGATATCGCACGAGCGAAGCGCGAAAACAAGACGGGCATCATCCTCGGCTTTCAGAACGCGCACGCATTCGAGGACAACATCGGCTACATCGAGGCGTTTCGCGACATGGGCGTGCGCGTCGTGCAGCTTTGCTACAACACGCAGAACCTTGTCGGCACCGGTTGCTATGAACGCGACGGCGGCCTCTCGGACTTCGGCCGCGAAGTGATCGCGGAAATGAACCGCGTGGGCATCATGGTCGATCTTTCTCACGTTGGTGCGAATACCTCCGCGGAGGCGATCGCGTTTTCGAAGAAGCCCGTGTGCTATTCGCATTGCCTGCCGTCGGGGCTAAAAGAACATCCGCGCAACAAGAGCGATGCTCAGTTAAAGGAGATTGCCGATGCCGGTGGTTTCGTCGGCGTCACCATGTTCGCGCCGTTCTTGAAGCGCGGCATCGACGCGACGATCGACGACTACATCGAAGCCATTGGCTACGTCGTCAATCTGATAGGCGAAGACGCGGTCGGAATAGGCACGGACTTCACGCAAGGCTATAGCGTGGAATTCTTCGATTGGCTGACACACGACAAGGGCCGTTATCGCCGCCTGACGAGCTTCGGCAAGGTCGTCAATCCGGACGGCATCCGCACGATCGGCGAGTTTCCGAACCTGACCGCTGCGATGGAGCGTGCGGGCTGGAGCGAGAAGCGCATCCGCAAGATCATGGGCGAGAACTGGGTGCGCGTTTTTCATGAAGTGTGGGGCGCTTGAGCCCAAACCGCACGGTTCATTGCCGCCGCACCATCTCCTCGACAAAAGAAAGGCCCATTCCCCATGCAACCGCAATTGCCTATTGACGTCGACGCCAAGACCGGCGTCTGGACCACCGACGCGCTGCCGATGCTCTACGTGCCGCGCCATTTCTTCACGAACAACCACGTGGCGGTCGAAGAAGCGCTGGGCCGCGACGCGTACGCCGACATCCTTTACCGCGCGGGCTACAAGTCCGCGTACCACTGGTGCGACAAGGAGGCGAAGCAGCACGGGTTGACCGGCATGGCCGTCTTCGAGCATTACCTCAAGCGCTTGTCGCAGCGCGGCTGGGGGCTCTTTACGATCGCCGAGGCCGATCCTTCGCGCGCGCATGCGCGCATCGAGCTGCGCCATTCGTCGTTCGTGCTCGCGCAACCGGGCAAAGAGGGCAAGCTTTGCTACATGTTCGCGGGCTGGTTCGCAGGCGCGATGGACTGGGTAAACGACAGCGGTGTGAGCGGCGAGCGCGGTCCCCGTTCCCATTCGAAGGAAGCACGATGCGCGGGTGAAGGCCATGCGCACTGCGTGTTCGAGGTGTCGCCGCTCGCGCAATAGCCTGGCAATAGCCGCAATAGCCAGACAAGCGCCGCTGAAGCAATACGTTCGAGGTCGATCGACATGCGCTATCCCCATCTGTTCAAGCCCCTCACGTTGAATACGCTCACGCTGCGCAACCGCATCGTCAGCACGGCGCACGCGGAGGTCTACGCGGAGCCCGGCGGGCTGCCTGGCGAGCGCTACATCCGCTACTACGAAGAGAAGGCGAAGGGCGGCGTCGGGCTGGCAGTGTGCGGTGGATCGAGCCCAGTGTCGATCGACAGCCCGCAAGGGTGGTGGAAATCGGTGAACCTCTCAACCGATCGCGTCATCGAGCCGCTAAACCGCCTCGCCGAAACGATGCATCGGCACGGTGCGAAGATCATGATCCAGGCGACGCACATGGGCCGCCGCTCGGCGTTCCATGGCGAGCACTGGCCGCATCTGATGACGCCGTCCGGTGTGCGCGAGCCGGTGCACCGCGGCAACGCGAAGATCATCGAGGTCGAGGAAATCCGCCGCATCATCAGCGATTTCGCGGCAGCGGCGAAACGTGTGCAACAGGCCGGCATGGACGGCATCGAAATTTCCGCCGCGCACCA
>DASZGN010000193.1:0-5683 GCA_035938775.1 Trinickia sp. | reverse complement strand
CTCCGCGGTATCGACGAACTTCGCCTCCGGCGTCTGGGTCAAGGACACGCTCACCGCGCGCGAGGACGGCGAGCAAGTCACACGCTTCGTGAACGTCGGCAAGCTGATGCCCGACGCCACCATCAGCAACGTGCGCATCTACGAATTCGACGGGAAGTTCGGCCTCACGAACGTGCGCATTGCACAAAGCGGCCGCTATCAGGGGCAGGGACATTGGCTGCTCACGGGCGTGACCGATACGCAGTTGACGAACATCACGCCGCCGAGCGCAAAGCCCGCCGATGCGCTCGCTCCCGTCTATCGCGCAAAGCAGATCACGCTGCCCGAGTACTCGCTGCGCTCCGAGCTCACGCCGCAGATCCTGTCGGTGCTGCTCGTTACGCCCGATCGCATGTCGATCGTCAACCTCTTTCGCTACATCCAGCATCTGACGGACAACCAGCAAGACACGCAGCGCTACGAAATCGCGATCTGGAAGAAGCTGCTCTACCCGTTCGCCGTGCTCGTGATGCTCGTGCTGTCGCTGCCGTTCGCGTATCTGCATACGCGCGCAGGCGTCGTCGGCGTGAAGGTGTTCGGCGGCATCATGCTCGGCATGAGCTTCCAGCTCGCCAACACGCTTTTTTCCCACATCGGCACGCTCAACACGTGGCCCGCACCGCTCACGGCGGCCCTGCCGAGCCTGATGTACCTCGCGCTCGGGGGCATCGGCCTCAAGTGGGTGGAACGGCACTGAAAGGCTCGCCATGACGCCACGGCACGGCATCGTCCTCTTCGCGCACGGCGCGCGCGATGCGCGCTGGGCCGAGCCGTTCGAGCGGCTCGCCGAGAAGCTGAGCGCGCTTGCGCCGGCCGGAACCGATGTCGCGCTCGCGTTCCTCGAATTGATGACGCCTGATCTGCCGACAGCAGTCGCGCGGCAAGTCGCCAGCGGGTGCACGGCGGTGACCGTCGTGCCTGTGTTCTTCGGGCAAGGCGGACATGTGCGGCGCGATCTGCCAAAGGTGCTCGACGAGTGCCGCGCCGCGCACCCCGATGTGGAGATTCGCGGCGCTCAGCCCGTCGGCGAAGACGATGCCGTGCTCGATGCGCTCGCGCAGTACTGCTTGCGGCAAATCAGCTAGGGCGGGGTTTTATACTATTCCGCCTGCAGCGACACCTGCTTCAAGATCTCTTCGGCCAAGGGCAGTTTGGCGTTCAGGTAGGTCTTCACAAACGAGTGACCAAGCGAATCGGCAGAGGGTCGATTTCGCACCGAATAGTTGGCTGGCAGCACCTCTGTCACTGCGCGCAAAAGGTTAATCACCGTATCGGAGTCCGACGTCACATAGCTCGAGCCCGGCAGTTGATAGCGCGCCGCATTGCCGACATTCACCGTGCTGATCTTGCCTTGCGCCTGATCCGGGCCTGTCACGAGCAGATTGATCGCGAAGTTGGCATAAAGCGAACCCTGCGAGTGGGCAACAAGCACGATCTGGCGCTTCTGTTTCAAAAACGCACGATATTTGCCCAAATGACCGGGCAATTCAGGAATGTGGTTCGCCGCTAGGATGTCGATGTATTTTCTTTGCAGCGCCGCATCCATCCCTCCCGCGGGCAGCGTGTCGCCATCGATTGCCCGCCAGAAATCCGCGGGAGTCGATCCTTCGATCGCTTTTGTCCCGAACACCTGCCGCACATCGAGAAACGCACCTTCCGTCGCGTTGTACGCGTTCCCGTACATGTACGCCTTGTCCGTGTCGCGTGAGTTCAGTTTGTTCTTCAGGACCTGCAGGCTGGCAACCGCCTTATCGAACGTGTTGCCGACACCGTTGACATACACGATCGCCGGGGCAGGAGCGGGTTGCGGTGTCGTTGCGTGAAGCAGCGTTGCCAGCGATCCGGTCAGCAGCAAAACGATGACTTTTTTCATGCGTAAGCCTCCTTCAACCATCTGACTTGTGGGGAGTCAATTCGACAGTGCCGCGGGGTTGAAGCGGCACGAGTCGGATCCTGGATCGTCGAAATACTGGCCGCCCGCAAGCGACTGGAAACGGATGTAGGCGAGCGTGTCGGCCTCGGTGTCGAGCATGACGGCGCGCGTGTTCGTGATGCGATCCAGCATCGTGAGCTCATCGACGCCCGCTTTGGCGAGCACGCTCGCGTTCAGCGCGCACGCAATGCCTTCCGCGATTGCATCGCCGGCCATCTTGGCATCGCGCGGGTCTTGCACATCGTGGATGGCGCGGCTCCAGCCGTAGGCGATCTGCGTAAGCGCCTCGCGGGTCACCGCGGAGTGTGCGAATTCGTCTTCTATATAGGCAACAACGCGAGGCGGCAGCGGGTGCGACGGCGGCGGGCGGGCTGCCGCAGCGGGCGTACCGGGGGAAAACGCGTAAAACTCATTGGCGAGCGGTGCAGGAGCGTCAGACGCCGCGGGCGTTGGCGACTTCACCTCGGATTCGAGCGCACGGCCATCCGCGAAGATGCGGATGCCCACCCAAATGAGCACGGCAGCGGCCAAAGCGGCTGCCGCTCCGTATGGCCATCGCATGGCCCGCCGTAAGTTCGGGTTCCGGCAATCAAGTGCAGTAGGGAATGGGCGTTTCATCTTTGCGCTGCTGTTCTAAAGTCGCCTATTGCAACGAACCGTACGCGACTTCACGCAAAGACAAAAAAGGCGGCGTGCTAGCAGGACTCTTTGAACCTTCGCGCTGCACGCGCCTTATCACCGGTCACATTGAGTGACGACGGCACAGGGGCGACGCTGCGAGCACGGTGAATCAGCAATCGCAGGCTACGCTTGACCCATGAAAGCGCGCTTCTGGCGGTCTTGCGCGCGCACCCATGATCAGCATCGGGCTGTGCGCGCTTTTTTTCGGTAGGTAGGGGATTTTGCCGGGCGTTTGCACGCCCGGCATTGACGCACCAGCACATGGCCGGCGTCATGATCAGCAGCAGAAGATCAAGCTAGTCGGGAGCCCGCAGGTGAGCGCTTTTCAGTTGAAAGCCGCGCGCCTTGACGTCGGAGAACATCGACTCGACGGACCCGCGTGCGCGATTCGAGGTCAAGCCGCGTGCCGAGCCCGCACGGCAACGCTCGCCGCCTCATTCGGTTCGCCGCGCTGCTTATTCGTAGCGCGCGCTGCAAATGCCTCGCCGATCATCAAAAGACTCGGCTGCGCGGGATCGAGCCACGGTTGCGCCTCGCCCATCGCGAGCGCCTCGAGCGTCAGCGTGAGCGAGCGTTCGCGCGGCGTGCTGCATGCCTCGACGATCGCCACAGGCGTCGTGCCGGGCCGCCCCGCGTCGATCAGCTGCTGGGCGATTTCGGGCGCGCTGTCGCGGCCCATGTAGAACACGAGCGAATCGGCGTTGACGTGCTCACGAATTGCTTCCGTTTCGGGTGCGCGGCTTTTCGTGGCGAGCGCAACGCTGCGCGCCACGCCCCGTAACGTGAGCGAGCGCTTCACGCTCGACGCTGCGGCGAGCGCCGCCGTGATGCCGGGCACCACCTCGTATTCGATGCCGGCTTCTTCAAGCGCCCGCATCTCCTCGTCGGCGCGGCCGAAGAGCATTGGGTCGCCACCCTTCAAACGCACGACGACGTCATGCGTACGTGCGGCATCGACGATCTGCTTGTTGATGAACTGCTGCGCCGTCGATAGCTGGCCGCAGCGCTTGCCCACGGCGATTTTTCTGGCATGGGGCGCATGCTCGAGCATCGCGGGCTCGATGAGCGCATCGTGCAGCACCACGTCCGCCGTGCCCAGCAAACGGGCACCACGCACCGTAATGAGATCCGCCGCTCCCGGCCCTGCACCGATCAAATACACCTTGCCCATTCGCATTCATCTCCAACTTCGCGCGCGGCACGCCGATTCGTGCCGTCGCCTGCCGCCTCGAGCGGCGTCAGGCTGAGAACGCCCGAATCATGCCCGCCGCCACCGTATGATGCGTGGCCTCATCGATCAGCACGAACGCGCCCGTGGCCGGATGCGCGTCGTACGCGTCGCAGACGATCGGCTTTTGCAGCGTGAGCGACACGCGGCCGATATCGTTCATCGCCAGCGCATGACGCTCGCTCGTATGCGCGAGCGTATGCACGTCGAGCACTTCCTTCACCGCGCCCACGCGTGCGAACACCGTGGTCGTGGTCTGCTTGAGCAGGTACTTGCGCTGCGTCGAGAGCGGCTCGTCGTCGAACCAGCACAGGTCCGCCTCGAGCTTCTTCGCCGGCGGCGGTGCCTCGTTCGCGCCCACGAACGTATCGCCGCGCGATACATCCACGTCCTGCGTGAGCCTGATCGTTACCGTCTGCCCCGCGAACGCGCGATCGACCGGCGCCGTGCCGCCCGGCACCGGCGCGATGATCTCGGCCACCGTCGCTTCGCGGTTGCCCGGCAGCACGAGGATCGATTCGCCCACGCGCACTTCACCCGCCTCGACGCGGCCCATGTAGCCGCGGAAGTCGTCCGCGCTCGCGCCGTCCTGACGCGCGACCCATTGCACCGGGAAGCGCAGCGCGTCGCCGGTGGGCGGCGCCACCGGCAATGCCTCGAGCACATCGAGAAGCGGCTCGCCCGCATACCAGGGCATGCGCTCGCTCGCCGTCACGATGTTGTCACCCTTCAAGGCCGACACCGGCACGAAGCGCACATTCGCAAGACCCAACTGGCGCGCAAGCTCGACGTACGCCTCGCGGATCTCGTTAAAGCGGGACTCGCTGTACTCGACCAGATCCATCTTGTTGATCGCGACGATCACATGCTGCAAGCCGAGCAGCTTCACGATCGCGCTGTGGCGCTTCGTTTGCGGCAGCAGCACCGCTTGGCCCGCGTCGAACGTGATGCGCGTGGCGTCGATGAGGATGATCGCGGCATGCGCCGTCGACGCGCCCGTCACCATGTTGCGCGTGTACTGCTCGTGGCCCGGCGTGTCGGCGATGATGAACTTGCGCTTGGCCGTGGCGAAGTAGCGATACGCCACATCGATCGTGATGCCCTGCTCCCGCTCGGCCTCGAGGCCGTCGGTGAGCAGCGACAGGTCGATCTCCTCGCCCGCGGTGCGCTTGTTCTTCGCGCGCGAGAGCGCCGAGAGCTGATCCGACAGCACTGCCTTGCTGTCGTAAAGAAGCCGTCCGATCAGCGTGCTCTTGCCGTCGTCCACGCTGCCCGCCGTGATGAATCGCAGCACGCCGAG
This sequence comes from Trinickia sp., assembly GCA_035938775.1. Classification (GTDB taxonomy): domain Bacteria; phylum Pseudomonadota; class Gammaproteobacteria; order Burkholderiales; family Burkholderiaceae; genus Trinickia. The sequence continues at coordinate 502 of DASZGN010000193.1, read as the reverse complement.
GTCTGCCGGTTGATGAGTGCTCATGTTTTACCCTGCCTTCTCAGTTCGGTGTGCTTAGAAATACCCTTGCTTCTTGCGCTGCTCCATCGCCGCTTCGGACGTCTGGTCGTCCATGCGCGTGGCGCCGCGCTCGGTGATGTCGGTCACCGCCGTCTCGGCGATGATCTTCTCGACATCGTCGGCATCGCTTTCCACCGGGCACGTGCAGCTGATGTCCCCCACCGTGCGAAAACGCACGAGCGCGCGCTCGCTCGTTTCGCCCTCGGTGAGCGGCGTGAGCGGCGTTACCGGCACGAGGAGCCCATTGCGGCGCACGATCTCGCGCTCGTGCGCGTAGTAAATCGACGGCAGCTCGAGCCCCTCGCGCGCGATGTACTGCCACACGTCGAGCTCGGTCCAGTTCGAAATCGGAAACACGCGCAGGTGCTCGCCCGCATGCAGCCGCGCATTGAAAAGGCTCCACAGCTCGGGGCGCTGCGCTTTCGGGTCCCACTGGCCGAAC
>DASZGN010000192.1:0-10200 GCA_035938775.1 Trinickia sp. | reverse complement strand
GGAAGCGCCGACGCAACCCGGGGGTTTGATCGTCGATGCGACGAGCGGCGTCGCGCCTTCGGTCGGCGCGTGCCGTGTCGGACGCGTGCCGCGTCGCCTTCATCGATCGTTGCGCGCGAAGGTGAGCGTCGTGCCGTCCTCGGCGACGATCTCGAGCTGCGGCGGCGGGTGCATCTGGACGCCGGTCTTCGCGATATGCGCGAGCGCGTCGAGATAAGTGTGCTCGAGCGTGCCGAGCGCGCCGGCGCACGACAGACGCGTCGTGTTGAGCGGGCCGAACGACAGCGCGCCGTTTTTCAGCGCGTAGCTTGCGGTGAAGCGGTTGCAGCCCGCGATGCCGCTCGCGCGGCGCTGGCCCGACGCGGTCGAGAAGACGAGGGTGACCGGCGCTTGCTCGGCGTCATGCGCCAGCTCGAGCGGGCGGCCATCAGCGGCCTTGCCGTTCGTCAGCACCCAGCTCGTGTCGTCGAGCAATTGCGCGGCGGCGGGATTGAACGGATCGCTCGGGGGGGCCGCGGAGTCGGGATGCGTCGGCATCGCGCAGGCGGCGAGAAGCGCGGCGGCTGCGAGCGCGCCGGCGCACCACGAAAGACGGCGTGTTCGCGAAGCTGTGTGCCGCGGCGCGATGAACTGATTCGACATGGCCCCGTACCCTGGTCCTGAACTGATAAAGGCGTAAGGGTAACGCACTCCAAGCGCCGTACGCGAGCCCGCGTGCATCATCCGCACGCACACGCGCGCGTGCTAGCATCGCGCCTTTCTCCGCTCCTCCCATGGGATACGTCATGCAGATCGGCCAACGGATCGGCACGCCCCTTTCGCCCTTAGCCACGCGCGTCATGCTGCTCGGCGCGGGCGAGCTCGGCAAGGAAGTCATCATCGCGCTGCAGCGGCTGGGCGTCGAAGTGATTGCCGTCGACCGCTACCCGAACGCGCCGGGCCATCAGGTCGCGCATCGCGCGCATGTCATCGACATGACCGACCGCGCGGCGCTCGCCGCGCTCGTGCAAGCCGAAAAGCCGCATCTGATCGTGCCGGAAATCGAGGCGATCGCCACCGACGCGCTCGCCGACATCGAATCCGCCGGCTTGGCCGAAGTTATCCCGACTGCACGCGCGACCCAGCTCACGATGAACCGCGAAGGCATTCGGCGCCTGGCCGCCGAAACGCTCGGCCTCGCCACCTCGCCCTATGCGTTCGCGGGCTCGTTCGACGAGTTCAAGGAGGCAATCGCGCGCATCGGCTATCCGTGCGTGGTGAAGCCGGTGATGTCGTCCTCGGGCAAGGGGCAGTCGGTGCTCCGGAGCGACGCCGACATCGATGAAGCCTGGCAGTATGCGACGGCCGGTGCGCGCGTGAACGTCGGCCGCGTGATCGTCGAAGGATTCATCAACTTCGACTACGAAATCACGCTGCTTACCGTGCGTGCCGTCAACCCGGCGACGAGCGCGATCGACACGCACTTTTGCGAGCCGATCGGCCACTTGCAGGTCTCGGGCGATTACGTGCAGTCGTGGCAGCCGCAACCGATGAGCGCCACCGCGCTCGCACGCTCGCGCGACATCGCGCACAAGGTGACGACGGCGCTCGGCGGCCGGGGCGTCTTCGGTGTCGAGCTGTTCGTGCGCGGCGACGACGTCTGGTTCTCCGAAGTGAGCCCGCGTCCGCACGATACGGGGCTCGTCACGCTGCGCTCGCAGCATTTTTCCGAGTTCGAACTGCACGCGCGGGCGATCCTCGGGCTGCCTGTCGACACCGCGCTTGCCGCGCCGGGCGCCTCGGCCGTCATCTACGGCAGGCTCGACGAGGCCGGTATTGCGTTCGAAGGCGTGCGCGAAGCGCTCTCGGTGCCGGGCACCGATGTGCGTCTGTTCGGCAAGCCCGAGAGCTTCAAGAAACGCCGCATGGGCGTCGCGCTTGCGACCGGGCGCCATATCGACGAGGCGCGCGAGCGTGCGCTCGCCGCGGCCGCGGCGGTGCGGCCCGTATCGGCACGGTGAGGGTCGCGCCGGAGGCGGGCGTAGCAACGCTCGGCCCGGCTGCCGGCGCGACGGGTTCGCCGCTCCAGCTACAGCGTTTTCGCGTTTGTCATCGATTCGTAGCGTGACGTCACGCAATATCACGGGCGGACGCTCGCGCTTCGCGAGGCGCCGCCAATGTGACTCGCACCCCATTGGGACACGGCGGGTGACGGCTCGCGCCACGTCGCGGTGCTACAATCCGGCCTTTCTGGCGGTGTTTCCGCCGGCTGTAGCCGGCCCAAAGCGTGCCCGCGCGCCATTGCGGGCGTCCTGGGTGTAACAGGCAGCAGCTTAGGGCCGCCGAGGCTTCAGCCTTCATGTCGATGCCATCGAGCGGTGCACCGTCCCCGCGGCCGCGCTCGACCGACCGACGCCAGAGGGTCACCAGACCCTAGCGGCGCATTTTTAGCGAACGCCACCATGTCCGATCCCGCTGTTACGCCCACCACCACCACGAGCTTCGATCAATTCGGCCTTGCCGCCGAGATTCAGAAAGCCGTGGCCGAGCAGGGCTACACCACACCGACGCCGATTCAGGCCCAGGCGATCCCCGTCGTGCTGGCCGGCCGCGACGTCATGGGCGCCGCGCAAACCGGCACCGGCAAGACGGCCAGCTTTTCTCTGCCGATCATCCAGCGCCTCTTGCCGCAAGCGAGCACGAGTGCATCGCCCGCGCGCCATCCGGTGCGCGCGCTGATCCTCACGCCGACGCGCGAGCTCGCCGATCAGGTCGCCGCCAATGTGCAGTCGTACGCGAAGCACACGCCGCTCAGAAGCGCGGTGGTGTTCGGCGGCGTCGACATGAATCCCCAATCGGCCGAGTTGCGCCGCGGGGTCGAGATCCTGATCGCCACGCCGGGGCGCCTCCTCGATCACGTCCAGCAAAAAACGGCCAATCTCGGGCAAGTGCAGATCCTCGTGCTCGACGAGGCGGACCGCATGCTCGACATGGGCTTTTTGCCGGACTTGCAGCGCATCCTGAATTTGCTGCCGAAGGAGCGCCAGACGCTGCTCTTTTCCGCGACGTTTTCGCCGGAGATCAAAAAGCTGGCTTCGACCTATCTGCGCAATCCGCAGACGATCGAAGTCGCGCGCAGCAACTCGACGGCCACCAACGTGACGCAGATCGTCTACGAGGTGGCCGAAGGCGACAAGCAAGGCGCCGTCGTGCAGCTGATCCGCGACCGTGGGTTGAAGCAGGTCATCGTCTTTTGCAACAGCAAGATCGGCGCGGGGCGGCTCGCGCGCCAACTCGAGCGCGACGGCGTCGTCGCGTCGGCCATTCACGGCGACAAGTCGCAAAGCGAGCGCATGCAGGCGCTCGACGCGTTCAAGCGCGGGGAGATCGAAGCGCTGGTTGCCACCGACGTGGCCGCGCGCGGCCTCGACATCGTCGAGCTGCCGGCCGTCATCAACTTCGATTTGCCGTTCAACGCCGAAGACTACGTGCACCGCATCGGCCGCACGGGCCGCGCGGGCGCGTCCGGCGATGCGCTGTCGCTGTGCAGCCCCAACGAGCGCAAGCAGCTCGCCGACATCGAAAAGCTGATCAAGCGTCCGCTCGACGTCGAGCGGCTCGCCGTCGACGCGCCGGTGCGACATGTGCACGAAGAGCGCAGCCGGCGCGAGCGCGACGAGCGCGGGGGACGGCGCCGTTCGCCGACGCATGAGCGGCCGCATCCTCATCGGCACACGCATGCGCCGATCGACGAATTCTTCCTGAAGCCTTACGAGCCGTCGCCGTCGGCGCGCATAGATAACGGCGCGCTCGAGTCCGAGGCGATCGCGGCGAAGAACGCGCCGAAGCGGCCGCTCGCCGCGCTGCTTGGCGGCTTCGGCATGCCGCGCAGAAACTCGTCGTCCTCTTAAGCCCGCTTCGCGCGGCACGGCGCCAATCCCGCGATTGCGCCGCATATGCGCCGCGTGTTCGGCGCCGGCGGCGCGCAAAGCGTCGGAGCGCGAGCCTGACGGCAGTGCGCGCGGCGCCGCTAGAGCGCGAACTCGGTGGTCGACAAGATCTCCTTCAACACCATGAACGACCGTATCTGCCGCACACCCGGCAGATACAGCAGTTGTTCCGCGTGAAGGCGGTTGAAGCTGTCGCTATCGCGCGTGCGCACGAGCATGAAGTAGTCGAATTCGCCCGTCACCACATGGCATTCCATGCATCCGGAGACAGTGCGCGCGGCCTTTTCGAACGCTGCAAACGCCTCGGGCGTCGAGCGGTCGAGCACGATGCCGATCACCACCAGCATGCCCGCGCCCACCGCCTTCGGCTCGAGCAGCGCAACCACGCCCCGTATCAGCCCCAACTCCTTCAGGCGCTCCACGCGACGCAGACAGGCCGGCGCGCTCAGCTTCACTTTCGCCGCCAGGCTGACATTCGAGATCGATGCATCGCGTTGAAGCTGCTTGAGGATCGCGCGGTCGATGCGGTCGAGCGGCGGCAACGTGTCGGGCCCGCTGCCGGGGTCCGAATTTCGCGAACGTAATTTTGTTGCGCACATAGCGTTGCTTAAGAACGTTTGTTAGTCAGGGGAGCCTATGTCAAATTCGAAATTAGGCTGTCCTACATTATTTCGCAAGCTCATTTCGCTCGCTTTTCCCTATCATTTTTCTGTCACGGCCGCGATGCGGCCGTCCTTCCAGAGTCCAGAAAGATAGGGAGCTCAAGCCATGGACCTGCAACAGTTTCCGCGCTACCCGCTCACGTTCGGCCCCACGCCGATTCAGCCGCTCAAGCGCTTGAGCGATCACCTCGGCGGCAAGGTGCAGCTCTACGCGAAGCGCGAGGATTGCAATAGCGGCCTTGCATTCGGCGGCAACAAGACGCGCAAGCTCGAATACCTGATCCCCGACGCGCTCGCGCAAGGATGCGACACGCTTGTGTCGATCGGCGGGATTCAATCGAATCAGACCCGGCAGGTCGCCGCCGTGGCCGCTCATCTCGGGATGAAGTGCGTGCTCGTGCAAGAGAACTGGGTCAACTATCACGACGCGGTGTACGACCGCGTCGGCAACATCCAGATGTCGCGGATCATGGGCGCGGACGTGCGCCTCGTGCCCGACGGCTTCGACATCGGCTTTCGCAAAAGTTGGGAAGACGCGCTCGAAAGCGTGCGCGCAGCCGGCGGCAAGCCGTACGCCATTCCAGCCGGGTGTTCGGACCATCCGCTTGGCGGTCTGGGGTTTGTCGGCTTCGCCGAGGAAGTGCGCAAGCAAGAGGACGAGCTCGGGTTCCGCTTCGACTACATCGTTGTGTGCTCGGTGACGGGCAGCACACAGGCGGGGATGGTCGTCGGCTTCGCGGAGGACGGGCGCGCGGACCGGGTCATCGGCATCGACGCGTCGGCCAAGCCGGAGGCCACGCGCGAGCAAATCCTGCGCATCGCGCGCCGCACGGCCGACAAGGTCGGTTTGGGGCGCTCGATCGGCGACGCCGATGTCGTGCTCGATATGCGGTTCGGCGGTCCGGAATACGGTTTGCCGAACGACGGCACGCTCGAGGCCATCCGCTTGTGCGCGCGGCTCGAGGGCGTGCTCACCGACCCCGTCTATGAGGGCAAGTCGATGCACGGGATGATCGACAAAGTTCGCAATGGGGAATTCGAGCCGGGCTCGCGCGTGCTCTACGCCCATCTCGGCGGGGTGCCGGCGTTGAGCGCCTACAGCTTCATTTTTCGCGACGGTTGAGCATGCGCCTTCTTTCGGCGGAAGTCGTTGCCGCCCTCCGGGATGCCATGTCCCAGGTCGCCACGCGCAAGCCACGAAAAACAGTCAACGCAACAGCCAACGTAACAGTTGCTACCTTGCCGCAGGCAATGGGCGCGAGACCAGCATCTTGCAGCGTGATTTATCGCGGCAGGCTTCGCCGGCTCGCGCGGTTTTCGGTCGCGAACCGGTGTGCCCACTGCGCGACGGCATCGGCGTAGAACGCGTCGAGTGAGGCATGGCCCGCCGACGATGGGCCATCGCCCGCCGGTACGAGTCCAAGGTGGCGCGCCGCGGCGTAGAGGGCCGGCAACGGATCGCCGGCATCGAGCGCTGTTGCACCGGTCTGCTTGCTGAGCTTCTCGCCCTGCGCGTCGACGACGACGGGCACGTGCAGGTGTGCCGGCGTGGGCACGCCGAGACACCGTTGCAGATAGATCTGGCGCGCCGTCGAATCAAGCAGATCGGCGCCGCGCACCACATGGGTCACGCGCTGATCGGCATCGTCGACCACGACCGCAAGCTGATAGGCCCACTGGCCGTCCGCGCGCTTCAACACGAAATCACCGACTTCGGTCGCAAGGTTTTGCGTCTCGCAGCCTTGCCAGCGGTCGTTGAATGAGATTGACGCCTCGGTGCTGTCGGGCACGAGGAGACGCCATGCGCGCGCCGGTTTGCCGGCGAGACCGTTGCGGCACGTGCCGGGGTAGGCGAGCGTCGTGTGGCGCGCATGCGCGTTCGCGAGCGAATCGGCGATTTCCCGGCGCGTGCAGCCGCACGGATAGACGAGCCCTGAGCGTTCGAGCCGCTCGAATGCCGCTTCGTAGAGCGGCGTGCGCGCGCTTTGCCACACCGGCGGCTCGTCCGGGCGCATGCCGAAGCACGCGAGCGTGGCGAGGATGTCTTCGGCGGCGCCGGGTACGGTGCGCGGCCCATCGATATCCTCGATGCGGACCAGCCAGACCCCGCGATGAGCGCGCGCATCGAGGTAGCTCGCGAGCGCGCCGACGAGCGAGCCGAAATGCAGCGGCCCCGTCGGCGAAGGTGCAAAGCGGCCGCGATAGCCGCTCTCGCCATCTTTGGCGCGCTTGCCTGAATGCGCGGCCTCGGCGCGCGGCACGGATGCCGAGGGCAAGGCGCGCGCCGCGGCCCCGGCGGCTGCCGCGCCTTCAACGGCTCCGATGCGCTCGGCCGAATCAGTGCCCAATGACGGACGGCCCGGCATCGCGTCGCCGGCCGTCATGCGGCGCGGGCCGTTTCCTTTTGCGGATGGCATGCGGGACAGGTCTTGCCCGGCTCGTAGAGCGGCGAGCGCTGCGCCTCGGGGGTGACGACGGCGCGGCAGCCGAAGCATTGTTGGGTGGGCGTCGGCTCGAGGCTCGGGTTGAGCGCGGTGCGGTAATCGAACACGAAGCACTCGCCGCGGTAATGCGCGCCGCCGACTTCCTCGAAGTACTTGAGGATGCCGCCTTCGAGCTGATACACGTGCTCGATGCCGACCTCCTTCATGTGGATCGCGGCTTTCTCGCAGCGGATGCCGCCTGTGCAGAACGACACGACCGTCTTGCCCTCGAGCGCGGCGCGATGCGTCTCGATCGCCTCGGGGAACTCGCTGAACTTCGTGATGCGGTAGTCGATGGCGTTGTCGAACGTGCCGACATCGACTTCGAACGCATTGCGCGTGTCGAGCATCACGACGGGGCGACCCGCGTCGTCATGGCCGCTGTCGAGCCAGCGCTTGAGCGTCGGCGCATCGACCGCGGGCGCGCGGCCGAGCTCCGGCTTGATCGCGGGCTTTTTCATCGTGATGATCTCGCGCTTCAACTTGACGAGCATGCGACGAAACGGCTGCGTGGGCGAGATGCTTTCCTTGAACTGCAGCGTCTGGAATTTGCCTTCGAAGAGCGGATCGTGGCGGATGTACTCGATGAATTCGCGCGCGGCCTCGGGCGAGCCTGCGACGAAGAGATTGATGCCCTCGGGCGCGAGCAGGATCGTCCCGCGCAGCCCGAGCCCCGCGCAGCGCTCGGCAATGAGCGGGCGCCATTGCGCGGTGGCGTCGAGCGTGACGAAGTGATAGGCGGCGAGGTTGATGATGCTCATGACGGTTCTACGGTGACGAAGCGAAGCACGGCTCGCCTGCGGCGTATTCGGGATCGCTCTGGATCGCTGCAATCGTTTCGGGCGACGAAGCGACGAAGCGACGAAGCGACGCGCGGCGCCGCGCCGGGGCGAGAACGCTGCGGATAAAACGCTGCGCGAAGGCCGGTGCGAAAAGGGAAAGTGCGTATTATCCCGCAAATGGCGGGGGCCGCCGTTTTCGCCTCGTTCCCGAAAGAGGGGGGGAAGGCCGGTAGTACAATACCGCCATGCCAGATCCCCGCTTCGTTCATCTTCGCGTCCACTCCGAATTCTCGATTGCCGACGGCATCGTGCGCCTCGACGACATCGTCAAGGCCGCGGCCGAGGACGGCCAGGGCGCCCTCGCATTAACCGATCTCGCCAACGCGTTCGGTCTCGTTCGTTTCTACAAGGAAGCCCGCGGCAACGGTGTTAAGCCAATTGCCGGGTGCGACGTGTGGATCGCCAACCCCGACGATCGCGACAAGCCTTCGCGGCTCTTGCTGCTCGTGAAGAACCGCCGCGGCTATCTGAACCTGTGCGAACTGCTTTCGAAAGCGTGGCTCACGAACCAGTATCGCGGGCGCGCCGAGCTCGACGCCCAGTGGCTCGACGGGCCTTTGAGCGAGGGGCTGCTGGCGCTGTCGGGCGCCCAGCAGGGCGACATCGGCATTGCGCTCGCGGCGGGCAACGAGCAAGCGGCGAAGCGCGCGGCGCAACGCTGGGCCGAGCGTTTTCCGAACGCGTTCTACATCGAGCTGCAGCGCTGCGGCCAACCGGGCGGCGAAGCGTACGTACAGCAGGCGGTGGCGCTCGCTGCCGCGTTGACGCTGCCCGTGGTCGCGACGCATCCGGTCCAGTTCATGACGGCCGACGACTTCACCGCGCACGAAGCGCGCGTGTGCATCTCCGAAGGCGACATCCTGGCCAATCCGCGTCGGCCCAAGCGCTTCTCGACCGACCAGCACTTTCATACGCAAGACGAGATGGCGGCGCTATTTGCCGATATCCCATCGGCGCTCGCGAACACGATCGAAATTGCGAAGCGCTGCAACCTGACGCTCGAGCTCGGCAAGCCAAAGCTGCCGCTCTTTCCGACGCCCGACGGCCTTTCGCTCGACGATTACCTCGTGCAGCTGTCGAAGGAGGGGCTCGAGAAGCGTCTGGTGGAGCTTTATCCCGACGAAGCCGAACGCGCTGCGCAGCGCGAGAGTTACTACCAGCGCCTCGATTTCGAGTGCGGCACGATCGTCAAGATGGGCTTTCCGGGCTACTTCCTGATCGTGGCGGACTTCATCAACTGGGCGAAGAACAACGGCGTGCCGGTGGGGCCGGGCCGCGGCTCGGGCGCGGGCTCGCTTGTCGCCTACGCGCTCGGCATCACCGATCTCGACCCGCTGCGCTACAACCTGCTGTTCGAGCGCTTCCTGAACCCCGAGCGCGTGTCGATGCCCGACTTCGACATCGACTTTTGCCAGGAAGGTCGCGACCGCGTCATTCAGTACGTGAAGGGCAAGTACGGCGCCGATGCGGTTTCGCAGATCGCCACATTCGGTACGATGGCAGCGAAGGCGGCGGTGCGCGACATCGGCCGCGTGCTTGATCTCGGCTACACGTTTACCGATGGCATCGCGAAGCTGATCCCCTTCAAGCCCGGCAAGCACGTGACCATCGCCGACGCGATGAAGGAAGAGCCGCTCCTGCAAGAGCGCAACGACAACGAAGACGAAGTGCGGCAGCTGCTCGAGCTGGCGCAGCGCGTCGAGGGGCTCACGCGCAACGTCGGCATGCACGCGGGCGGCGTGTTGATCGCACCGGGCAAGCTGACCGATTTTTGTCCGCTCTACACGCAAGGCGACGACAGCGGCGTCGTGAGCCAGTACGACAAGGACGACGTCGAGGCGGTCGGCCTCGTGAAGTTCGACTTTCTCGGCTTGACGACGCTCACGATCCTCGACTGGGCCGAGCGCTACATCCGCCGGCTCGACCCGGGCAAGGCGGACTGGTCGCTCGCGCAGGTGCCGCTTAACGATCCGGAATCGTTCGCCATCCTCAAGAAAGCGAATACGGTTGCCGTGTTCCAGCTGGAAAGCCGCGGCATGCAGGGCATGCTGAAAGATGCCCAGCCCGACCGTTTCGAGGACATCATCGCGCTCGTGGCGTTGTACCGTCCGGGCCCGATGGACCTGATCCCGAGCTTTTGTGCGCGCAAGCACGGACGCGAGACGGTGGAATATCCGGACCCGCGCGTCGAGCCTGTTCTGAAAGAGACCTACGGCATCATGGTCTATCAGGAGCAGGTGATGCAGATGGCGCAGATCATCGGCGGCTATTCGCTCGGCGGCGC
>DASZGN010000191.1:0-8630 GCA_035938775.1 Trinickia sp. | reverse complement strand
CGGCGTGCGCGAGCATGCGATGGGGGCGGTGTCGAATGGGCTTGCGCTATCGAACATGCGGCCGTTCGCGGCCACTTTCCTGATCTTCAGCGACTACATGAAGCCGCCGATTCGGCTCGCGGCCATCATGGAGATACCCGTCATTTACGTGTTCACCCACGACTCGATCGGGCTAGGCGAAGACGGTCCGACGCATCAGCCGGTCGAGCAACTGGCCTCGCTGCGCGCGGTGCCGGGCCTGACCGTGCTGCGGCCCGCCGATGCCAACGAAGTCGGCGAGGCATGGCGCGTCGCGCTTGGCGACGCGCACCGGCCGGTTGCGCTCGTGCTCTCGCGGCAGCCGCTGCCTACGCTCGACCGCTCACGCTACGCGAGCGCCGAAGGCGTGCGCCGCGGTGCCTATGTGCTTGCCGACGCGCCTCCCGGCGTTGCGCCGAAGGTGCTGCTGCTTGCCACGGGAAGCGAAGTCAGCCTATGCATAGAGGCTTACGAGCGGCTGCGGAAGGAAGGGATTGCGGCGCGCGTGGTCTCGATGCCGTCGTGGGACATCTTCGAGCGGCAGGACGACGCATACAAGGCGGGCGTGCTGCCCCCGGAAATCGACGCGCGCGTCGGGGTGGAACAAGCAGCCACACTCGGTTGGGACCGATATGTCGGGCGAACCGGCGCGAAGATCGTCATGCATACGTTCGGCGCGTCGGCGCCCGTGCAGGATTTGCAGCTTAAGTTCGGCTTCACGCCCGAGCGGATCTATGAAGCGGCCAAGCAGCAGATTGCGCGTACCGAATCGTCGACGGGATCGCCGGGCGGTGTGTGAGGCACGTGAGCGTCGCGGCATTGCGCGTCATGACGTCCGCCACTTTCGTCACGTGCGCGGTGATAGCGTTAGTGCGAGGCGTGATCGAAGCCGGGAGGAGGATCACCATGCCCGTCTCGCTTGATGCGCTGCAAAGTCTCACGGAAATCAAGCATGCGCTGTCGAAAAGCTTTCCGTATCCGTCGACATCGATCATGCACGTCAGTCGCTCCGACGGTGCAGCGAGAGGGGGAGCGTGAGCGCTGCCGAGCGGCGCATTCGAGCGAAGCTGAAAGGCCGCATCGCCGCCGACTTGTGGCAGGCCGTGTGGCGATACCGCACCGAGCCGCTCGGCGCCACCGCGCTGATGATTGCCGCGCAGCTCGCCGGCGTGACGGTGCCGCTCGCGTTGCGCGCGATCATCGACGATCTGGGTCGGCCAACGCGTGAGCGCGCGACGCATGCGGGCTTTCGCGCGCACTTGGTGAAGCCGGTCGAGATGGCCGCGCTGGCGAGCGAAATCCGCAGGCTTGCAGCAGCGAACGCATGAGTCGCGTCGCTCAAGTTGGCTCAGGCGGCGAGCGCGCGTTGCGATGCGTGCTCGAGCACCTCGTCGGCCCATTGGTTGATGCTCTTGCCGGCCGCTCGCGCGGCGATGCCGACTGCCGCATGCACTTCGGGCCTGATGCGCAGCATGAGCTTGCCGGAGGCGGCCTTCTCGGGCTGGCGGCCCGTCTTCGCGCAATCCTCGAGATAGTGATCGACGGCCTGATGGAAGTCCGCGGCGAGCTCGGCGACGGTATCGCCGTGAAAGCTGATGCGGTCCGAGACGCCGAGCACGTGCCCGACAAAAATGTTGTCGCGCGGGTCGTATTCGACTCGCGCAAGATATCCGTTGTATGCCATAACGTTCATCACAGCTCCACTCCTAGTTCGCTAAACCATGCGCGCAGGGCCTCGACCTGATACTTCCTGGCGTCCTTGCCAGGATGGGGCCGATGCAAATACCGCCGTTGGCCGAAGAGCTCGAACGCCACGCGCGAACCGGCGCCTTCTCTGATTTCGCCACCCATGGCGACGATGAGCGCTTCGAGATCGGCGAAGACGATGCTGCCGAGCGTGGGCGTGCGAAGTATTGCCTCGAGCGTCTTTGCATGTTTGTTCTTCATTGCACCTGAGATAGCGAAAAATGATATCAGATTCATTCACACAATGCTATCGCCAAGTGCTATCACGAGAATAGTCGACTGTTCGGCCAAAGGGGCGGGGAATCGCGAGGGTAAGGGAAGGGGGAAACGGCTGTCGGCACCGGCATCGTGGTGCGGCACGACAACATGCGAGGGCTCGCGGATGGCGCCGACAGACTTGGCGCCTGATGCTTAGTTGGCTTCGATGCGTGCCTGCGTGAGCGCGCGCCGCTCGTCGAGACGTGTCCGGAAATAATGCGCGGTGGCACGCAAGCCTTCATCGAGCAGCGTGTGTTGCGTCCAGCCGAGCAACATGCGCGCCGTGGAGATGTCGGGCCGGCGGTGCCACGGATCGTCGATCGGCAACGGGCGAAAGCTGACCTCGCTCGCGTCCGCTCTCCTGTCGGTTGCCAAGCGCACCGCGGGCCTCGCGGCAAGCATTGCCGACCCTGCGCTCGAACGCTTGTATGTGCCCCGTACCCCCGTACGCGCAGCGTCAGTCCGCGATTTCGCGCAGCACGCGGCACCAGTCGTCGACGAAACGGTCGATCGAGAAGCGCTCGAGCGCGGTGCGTCGCGCGCCGTCGCCGAGGCGCTTTGCCTCGCGCGCATCGGCAAGAAGCGCATGCATCGCGTCGATGAGCGCCTCGGCATCGGTCGAGATAAAGCCGTTCTCGCCGTTTCTGATGACGGTGGCAAGCTCCGTGCACGCGAGCCCGACGATCGGCATGCCGATCGTCATCGCCTCGACGACTGCCAGCCCAAGGCTCGTCCATCGAGTCGGATTGAAAAAGAACCGGTAGCGCGCCATGAATGCGGGCAGATCGAGGTTGCGGATTTCGCCGAGGCCGCCTGCCTCCTCGGCCTTCATGCCGACGAGCTCGAGTGGCACGCGCGCGGCCGCCGCCGCGAACACATCAGCGCCAAGACGCCGCCCCTGGCTCGCCAGGTTATTGACCACGACGATGCCGCGCTCGCGCTCGCCCGTATATCGCACGCCTTCGGGCACGACGGCGCCGTGCTCGATCACACATGTCGGCGTGTCGCCGCAGTCCCACATCAGCCGATTGAAATGCGTGACGTGGACGATCGGCGTTTCCCGATCATGGACCCAGTGCCGTTCGGAAAACGGATTGCACGGCGGCGGATCGTGTTCGAGATAAAGGCGCGGCAGTCTGCGCTGCGCGTCGGAGAGCATGTTCAGGCGGTCATTGTCCCAATGGTCGCGATGCTGATAGAGCACGACGTCGAATTCGCGCGTCGCGACCTCAGCCGCATCGACTTCATGGACGTTATCGCCCCACGGCAGGACGCCGGTGCGTCCCGCATGACCGGATGGATTGCCGGGCCGCGTGACGAGCCAGAACTCGTGCGGCGCCTGCGTGAGGTAGTAGAGATAGTTGCCGTGCACGTGCCACGTAAGCACGCGCAGGCGCCGTTCACGTCGCATGGCGAGACTCCTTGGCGGCGCGGTATGGGGAAACGCGCCGCCCATGGAAGACCGATCAATGTGATGCGCGCACGCGGCCACGCTGAGCGCAGCGCGCGCAGGGCCGGCACGGCGCACAGCATGTCGCCGAGCTGCAGCGCACGAAACACTGCAACGCTGCGGGGCGCCGGCAAGAGCAGCGGGGCGAGGGCGGTGCTCATCAGAGGAACCATGTCCGATAGCGGATGGCGCCGCGCATGCGCCAATAGATCGACAGGAACGGGATCAGCGCGGACGTTACCGCCATCTCGGTGATGTGCTGCCAGCGCAGGCTGCGGCCTCGTATGCGGACCACAAAAAAACGCGCCGTCAACGTGAACCAGACGATCGCGCCAAGCACCTCCCAGAACCGCTCGTCGCACAAAGCGCCGACAAGCGCGGCAAACGCGGCCGCGATACTCACGTAGTACGCGATGGGCGGCCGGCGCGCGATGCGGCGCTTGTAGAGCCGCCGATGCTTGCTCCACAAGAGCGCCTCGAAGCGGCTCTTCTTTTGCTGGGCGAGGCTTACGCCCCAGTGCGCGGGCCGCACCGGATGCACGACGATGGCCGCCTTCGCGCGCACGATCGTGCTGCCCGCGCGCAAGAGCGCGAAGTGCAAGTCGGAGTCTTCGCGCCATGCGTCTGTGAAGCGCTCGTCGAAACCGCCGACCACGTAGAGCGCGTCGCGCCTCACGAACGCGTTGGCCGTGGCGAATTCGGCGTGCGCAAGCCCGCTCGCGTCGGCTTCGTAATCGGTCGGTCGCGGGGGGATCGGCACGACGATGGCGCCCGCGGCCGCCTCGGCGCCGCCGGCCATCGCCGCGAGTCCCTCCTCGAGCCAGTGCGCGTCGGGCAGCGTGTCGTCATCGGTGAACGCGATGATCGGCGCGCGCGCGCGGCGCCAGCCCGCGTTGCGCGCGGCGGCCGGGCCTTGCGTCGCGGTGATGGGCATGTAATGCACGCGCAGGCCGCCCGCACGATGCGCGTCCGCAAAGCGCGCAACGAGCGCGCGCGTCGTATCGTCGGGGCCGTCGTCGCAGACGATGATCTCGTAGCGTCGGTGCGCGAGCGTTTGCGCCGCGAGCAAGTCGAGACAACGCTCGAGCAGCGCGGCTCGCCCGCGGGTCGGCACGACGACCGAGACGTCGGGGCGCAAGGCATCGCCGAGTGGTTTGGCGGCACCCGCGAGCTGCTGCCGCTCGCTCATGTTCACGTGAGCGCTCCTTGTTTCGTGATGAGGAACGGCCCGATCACAAGCGCATCGAGCGGCGAGGTCCAGAAGGATTCGAGGGCGTCGCGCGGCGAATTGACCATCGGCTCGCCGCGTGTGTTGAACGACGTATTGACGAGAATCGGCACGCCTGTGCGCGCGTGGAAGGCGGCGAGCAAGTCGTAGTAGAGCGGATGCTGCGCACGGTTGATGGTCTGCACGCGCGCGGTGCCGTCGACGTGGCGCACGGCCGGAATGCGATCCGCCACTTCGGGCCGAACCTCGAAGATGAAGAGCATGAAGGGCGCTTGGCGGGCGCCCACGAACCACTGCGCTGCATACTCTTCCATCACGACAGGCGCGACCGGTCGAAAGTCCTCGCGATCCTTGATCTCGTTCAACTTCGCCTGCATGCCCGGATCGATGGGCGAAGCGAGGATCGAGCGGGCGCCGAGCGCACGCGGACCGAACTCGGTACGCCCTTGATACCAGCCGATCACGCGGCCGGCCGCGAGCATCTCAGCCGTTTCGCCAGCAACATCCGCGATCAGCCTGAAAGGCATCTTCGACCAGCGCAGGAACGCTCTGATCTCGGATTCGGAATAGGCGGGGCCGAGGAAAGCGTGATTCATCGTCCAGCGGCGCGCGGTATCGCCGAGCCGGCCGCGCTCGCGCCAGTCGATCCAAAGTGCCGCGCCGAGCGACGTGCCCGCGTCGCCCGCGGCCGGCTGGACCCAGACATCTTCGAAGGGCCCCTCATCGCGAAGGCGTGCATTCATGACGCAATTGAGCGCCACGCCGCCGGCCATGCAAATCCGCTTCAAGCCCGTGCGAGCATGTAGCCACTCGGCGAGTTGCAGCACCGTCTCCTCGAGCACCGTCTGCAACGAGCTGGCGATGTCGTAATGGTGCTGCTCGAGCGGGCCGCCGCGCTCGCGTGGCGCACCGAAGCGTTCCACTAACCGAGGCTCCTCCACCGTATAGCTGCCGTCGCCGCGATAGTGGACGATCTTGCGAAACACATCGGCATAGACGGGCTTGCCGAACGCGGCGAGCGCCATCACTTTGTATTCGTCGCACGAGTGCAGAAAGCCGAGCCATGCTGTGACTGCCTCGTAGAGCAGCCCGAGCGAGTGCGGCAGCTCGATTTGCTTCACGCGCTTGTATTCGCCGCCGACGAACTGGCCAAGGCTCGTGGTCACGCCTTCGCCGCGGCCGTCCATCGTCAGGACGGCGGTGTCGCCGGGCGGTGCGGCGAGAAACGCGCTCGCTTCGTGCGCGAGATGATGTTCGACGTAATGCCATTCGAAACGATGGCCATCCCCCGATGCGCTCGCGCGAAAGCGCTTCGCGAGATGATGCGGCACGCCGTCGATGAGGTGCGCGCGCGCGTTCACGATGTAGCTCAGAAAAAGCGGGTCCCACGGCGATTCGGCCGTATCGCCGCCGCGTTGCGCACCGGGCTCGAGGGGCAGCGCGATCGTGGCGTTCGCCCGCAGCCGCGCCGGCATCGAGCGCAGCAGCGCGGGATCGTACGAGTACGCGACATGGTCGACGTCGGCGAGCGTGATGCCGGCTTCTTTCAAGCAGTAGTCGATCGAATCGAACGGTAACTGCCAGGTGGAAAACGGCACAGGCCGCTTCGCGTGCTTCACATGCGTGAAGCGTTCGTCTTCGGCCGCGGCAAGCACGACGCCGTCTTTGACGAGCGCGGCGGCGCTGTCGTGATAGACCGCATTGATTCCGAGTGTGTACATGGCGCGATCCCGTCGGTTCTCAAGAAGGCATGTGAGCGGGCACAGTCGCATCCCGCACGCACAGAATGCGCTTGACGTCGGTACCCCAATGCGCGAATGCCGACTCGCCGCGCGTCGCGTGCGCGAGGGCGGGGGCGATCGTGAAGGGTGTGGCGTTCACGGCGTGCCCTCGGAGTCCACGTCGCCGAAAAGTGACGAAGTGGCGTCTGGTTGCGCATGCACGTGCGCGCGTGCGCTCGCGAGCTCGCGCTCGTGCTCGTGAATGATCTCGAGCGCGGCGTGGTACAGATCGGATACGCGCAGCGTCGGCGCGCGCGCGGGGCTCTCGCGCCATTCGGTCTCATGGCCGTTGTCGACGAGCACCGTGCGGCAGCCCGCGCGCGTACCCGCTTCGATGTCGTCGAGGATGTCGCCGACGAGCCAGCTGCGCGGCAAATCGATCCGGTGCTCGCGCGCCGCGCGCAGGATGAGCCCCGGCGCGGGCTTGCGACAGGTGCACCGGCGCGTGTACTCGGCCACGATGCCCCTCGGATGATGCGGACACCAGTAGGCGCCTTCGAGCGTGACACCGCAGTCAGCGAACATCTGCCGCAAATGCGCTTCCATGATCGCGAGCGCGTCGACGCCAAAGCGGCCCAGCGCCACGCCGCTCTGATTGCTGATGACGAAGAGCCGAAAGCCGTGCGCGCCCAGCATCGCGAGCGCATCGTGCGCGCCGGGCGAGAAGTGCATCAGCGAAGGGTCGACGTTATACGGAACGTCGTCGAGCAGCGTTCCGTCCTTGTCGAAGAACACGGCGGCGTGGAGCATGGCGGCCCCTTCTTTCGCGTTCACATGCGGCCGGCTGCAGCGCGCACGGCCTGGAAGGCTGCTTGGCGGCGCGAGCGATTGTCGTCCTGATGGCGGGCGTTCTCGGCGGGAACATGGCTTACGCGGCGATACACGCTCTCGATAATTCGTGCGACGCGAGCCCAGGTGAAGCGCGCGAGCGCCCGTTCGAGGCCGGCCGCGCCCATGCGCTCGCCGAGCGCCGGATCGAGCGCGAGCCGCGCGAGCCTTTTGGCGAGCGCATCGGGATCGCGTGGCGGCACGAGAAAGCCGGTCTTGCCGTCGACGACCGAGTAGCGTATGCCCCCCACATCGGCGCCGATGACGGGACGCGCGCACCCCATTGCCTCGACGGGCGTGATACCGAACGCGATCGGGCTGAATTCGGCCGTGTCGAAGCCGCAGGGGACGATCCCGATGCGGGCCGGATCGGTCCCGTAGAGCTCGCGCAGATCGGCCGCATCTTGCGGACATTCGGCGATGACGGCATCGGTTTCGCGCACGAGCTGCTCCTCGATCGCGAAACGCGCATCGGGAAAGCCGTCCTCGGCGCCTTGATGCTGACGGCGCACCTTGCCGAGCGCATGAAACGTCATCACTAGCGGCACGCGGAGGCTCTCCCTTGTCTTCAAAGCAGCAAGACCCGACATGAAGAAGTTGGCGTGCAGCACGTCGTAGCGGGGGGGCTCGCGGCGGCAAAACCCGAGCAGGAAGTCGGCAAACGCCGACATGTGAGGCAGCAGCAGCTCCTTTGGCATTTGTGTGGGGGAGCCTGCCGGTACGTGCACGACACGCACCCCGTCCATATCGGACACCGGCGGCAGCAATGCCCGGTCGCGCCGCGTGAACACATCGACGTCGTGCCCCGCGCGGTGAAGTTGCCTCGCGAGGTTGGCGACGTAGATGTTCTGGCCGCCGCTATCGACGCCACCGGCCACGGCGAGCGGCGAAGCATGTTCACTGACCAGTGCGATTTTCATAAGAAGTCCAGGATATTGGCGGAAGTCGACGGTACTGTGGCGGCGTGCGTCATCGCGCAAAGCCCGCCGCGTAAGGCGCTCCAAGCCGTTCGAGCACATGCTGTGCCATCGTCTCCAGGCCGACCGGTCAAACGTGCAGAAGCGTTGAGTGGGCGGTGCAACGCTTGTGTGATCTTTACGCGGTGCTCTGCTCGCGCGCCGCGCTATTACAGGGATGAATGTAAAGAATGTAATTACGAAGCGGTGCCTTGGCGCTTCCCGCTCGCGCTTGGTGGCGCACGGGGCTTCGCAAGCGGGGGAGAAGTCTTTGCTCGCGGCTTGCTTTTCGCCGGAGTTTGCATGACCCGATTCGCAAGTTATCGGAGTGGCTCGAAGGAAGGGTCGATTGTCAAATCGGTGTT
>DASZGN010000190.1:0-6244 GCA_035938775.1 Trinickia sp. | reverse complement strand
TCGCCGACTTGAAATACGAAAAGTATTTCCTGACGGTGCATGACATCGTGCACTTTGCCCGCGCGAACGGCATCTTGTGCCAAGGGCGCGGCTCGGCGGCGAACTCGGTGGTCTGCTATTGCCTGCGCATCACCGAAATCGATCCGGTGCGTATGCACATGCTTGTCGAACGTTTCATTTCCCGGGCACGTGAAGAGCCGCCCGATATCGATGTCGATTTTGAGCATCAGCGCCGCGAGGAGGTCATTCAATACATCTACGAGAAATACGGGAGGCGGCGCGCGTCGCTCGCGGCGACGCTCATCACCTATCGCACACGCAGCGCGCTCAAGGACGTGGGGCGTGCGCTGGGGCTCGATGAGGCGCTGCTCGAACGGGCGGCGAAGATGCAGCAATGGTGGGACGGCCCTGACACGCTCGTGCAGCAGCTGGCCGAAGCGGGCCTTGACGCCGGCTCTCGCGTCACGCGGCACCTGATTCGCCTCGCCGCGCAGCTGCGCGGCTTTCCGCGTCATTTGTCGCAGCACGTCGGAGGCTTCGTCATCGCGCGCGACAAGCTCTCGCGCCTCGTGCCGATCGAAAACGCGGCGATGAAAGACCGCTGCGTCATCCAGTGGGACAAGGATGACATCGATGCGCTCGGCTTGTTGAAAGTCGATGTGCTGGCGCTCGGCATGCTGTCGGCGATCCGGCGCTCGCTCGAGTTCGTCGCATTGCGGCGCGGCTTGCCGGGCTTTGCTGTCGAGCATATCCCGGCTGAGGATCCGGCCGTCTACGAGATGTGCTCGCATGCGGATACCGTTGGCGTTTTCCAGATCGAATCGCGTGCGCAGCAAAGCATGCTGCCGCGTTTGAAGCCGAGGAAGTACTACGACCTCGTGATTCAGGTGGCGATCGTGCGGCCCGGGCCGATTCAAGGCGGCATGGTGCATCCCTATCTGCGTCGAAGGCTTGGGCTCGAGCAAGCCGATTACCCGAAGGAGGAACTGCGGCCGGTGCTGGAAAGAACGCTCGGCGTGCCGATCTTTCAGGAGCAGGTGATGCATCTCGCGATGGTGGCGGCCGAATACACGGCGGAGCAGGCCGATGCGCTGCGCCGCGCGATGGCGGCTTGGCGGCGCAGCGGCAATTTGCGCGGACACCAGGAGGAGCTCACGCGCAGAATGCTCGCCCGCGGCTACGACCCGGCGTTCGCCGAACGGATCTGCAAGCAGATCGAAGGCTTCGGCGAATACGGTTTTCCGGAAAGCCATGCGGCGAGCTTTGCGTTGCTCGTTTATCAGAGTGCATGGATCAAGCGCTATGAGCCGGCCGCGTTTCTTGCCGGCTTGCTGAACAGCCAGCCGCTCGGTTTTTATTCGCCATCGCAACTGGTGCAAGACGCGCGGCGTCACGGCGTGATCGTGCGACCGCCTGATGTGTCGTTCAGCGATTGGGCGTCGGCGTTTGAAAAAGCGGATCACCCGGGCGAGCGCGTAAGCTGGAGCGAGACCTGCGCGCGCCGCGCCGAGGCCGAGCGGCATCGGCAATTATTCGAAGAGGCCCGCCGGCTTCGTGCCGCCGTGCGCGTGACGCCCCAAATGGTTCAGCGCGCCGCGCGCCGCGTCGCCGCGCGAGTGAGGCAACCGGCCGCCGCTTATGGCGCGCGGGGGCCGGCTGTACGCCTGGGCATGCAATTGATCAAGGGGCTTTCGGCGGGCGCCGCCGAGCGGATTGTCGATGCGCGGCGCGCAGCGCCGTTTGTCGACGTCGATGATCTTTCACGACGCGCGCAGCTGACCCGCCGCGACCTTGACGCGCTCGCGGCGGCAAATGCGCTGGCAAGCATCGCGGGACACCGGCGCGAGGCCTGGTGGGCTGTGTCGGCGCAACAAACGGTGCAGCCGCTTTTGCGCGACGCGCCGATCATGGAGACGCCGCTCGTGCTGCCGCGAGCAACGGAAGGGCGTGAGATCGTCGATGATTATCGGAGCCTCGGGCTTACGCTGAATCGGCATCCGCTCGCGTTGTTGAGGCCGCGGCTTGCGAAAGCGCGCTTTGCCAGCGCCGCTGAACTGACCAATATCAAGCATGGTCGATTTGCGCATGTGTGCGGCATCGTCACCGTGCGGCAGATGCCCGGCACGGCGGGCGGTACGGTCTTCGTGTCGATCGAGGATGAAACCGGTGCGCTCAATGTGATCGTCTGGCCGTCGATCGTGAAAACGCAGCGCCGGGCACTGCTCGGCGCGCGCTTGCTGGCGGTGCACGGTGTCGTGCAGCGCGAGGGCGAAGTGGTGCACCTGGTCGCGCGAAGGCTCGACGATTACAGCAAGTGGCTTGGCGAGCTCGCAGTGTCGAGCAGGGATTTTCATTGACGGGCGCGGCCCACCCGGCCTGCCATTCCAACGCTCGCGAACTAGGGGTGCGCCGCGAAGGCATCCAGCACCTGCGCGATGGCGTTATCGAACGGAGTACGGCGCCCGATGCCGAGCGCTTCGAGACGGCTGGAATCCAGATGGCAATCGTAGGGCCGCGGTGTTGCGTCGGCGATGGTCTCGCGCGCTGCGAGGCGCGCTTCGAGCCGCATTGCGCGCGCCAGCCGTGTCGCGATCTCGTACTTCGTCATCGGCTCGTCACCCGACCATTGCGTGACACCGCAAATGGCGTCGCCATTGGCATGCCGCTCGAGCATCTGACGAATGACGACAGCGACATCGGGGGTAAAGGTCGGATAGCGGATCGCCCATGCGTCCATGACCGCCGCCTGCGCGCCCGGCTCGGCCGACGCGACGACGGCCGGCACGAGGCTCGTCACGGCCGACTCCTGCCAGTCGGAGATCGGCCCGAACAGCAGCGGCAGGCGCAAGATGCAGCCGAAATCGGTCGACTCGGCAAGCGAGCGTTCGCCATCGAGCTTGCTGCGGCCATAAGCGTTGAGCGGCGCTGGCGGATCGTCGACGCGATAGGGCGGCTTCGTACCGTCGAACACGTAGTCGGTGGAAATTGACAGCACCCACGCCCCGCGGCGATGGGCGGCCCTAGCGAGGGTACGCACGGCAGCGACGTTCAGGGCGTAGGCGAGCGAAGGATCTCGCTCGCAGATCTCGGGATGGCGTTCGGCTGCCGCGATCACGATTGCGTCGGGTGCCACGCGCTCGATGAACGCATCGACGGCGTTGGCGTCGCGAATATCGAGTGCCACGGCATGATCGTCAGCGCGACGGTGCGCGGTGCGGACGACGCGCCAGTCGGTACGCATGGCCAACTCGTTTGCAACCGCACGTCCCACGAGGCCCGATGCACCTATGACCGCAACGGTGAACATCGACGTCTCAGACACTGGGGGTGACGCTTTTCACTGTATAGCCGGCGTCGGTGATGGCGGCGGCAAGCTGCTCGGCGCGTTCGCCGGAATCCACGCGCACCCGCCCGTCCTGCAGTTCGACTTGCACGCGGGCGCCGGGGTCATGCGCGTGGATCGCATTGGTGACGGCCGCTACGCAGTGCTGGCAGCTCATGCCTTCCACTTTGAATTCGATCATCGGGTTGCCTCTGTATGAAAAGTTGAAATAAGCCGGCCCTGCCAGGGGAGGGGGCTCCACGAAGCGATGCGAGAGACGGGCGCCGTAAGATGCGCTCCATTGCCAAGCCACTTTCTGCGAGCGTATACCTTCCCGTCGTGGGAAGGTATACGCTCGCTGGGCATTCTGTCGAGGAGTTGTCCATGAACATTGGTGAAGCGGCTCGTGCATCGGGCGTAACGGCAAAGATGATCCGTTATTACGAGAGCGTCGGCCTGCTCGCGCCGACGGCGCGCACGGAAGCCGGCTATCGCGTATATGGTGCCGCCGAAATTCATATGCTGCGCTTCATTCGCCAGGCCCGGCGCCTCGGCTTTCTTGTCGAAGACATCCGCAAGCTGCTCGCGCTGTGGCAGGACCGATCGAGAGCGAGCGCGGAGGTCAAGGCGATCGCGTTGGAGCACGTCGCGGACCTCCAGCGCCGTATCGCCGAGCTGACCGAGATGCGCAACACGCTGGTTCACCTCGCGGAACATTGCCATGGCGATGCTCGGCCAGACTGCCCGATCCTCGAGGAACTGGCCGGCGTGCCTCACGAAAACGGGCACTGCGGCGGCTAAAACGGCGAACGCGTCGAGGTTTTGTTTGATGCCCGATTTTGGTGCAAAACTGTGTGGCTCCGCACCATTCCGAAACGGAATGCCCTTCATTCGAGCAATTCACTAGCTAGATCGCGCGACATCGCTATAATTCGGGTTAACCCTTTTGCGGGAAATCCCTGATACCAATCCGCCTGGGATACCGACCGATTCTGGAGAGCATCATGATGGCGTACATCCTCGAAAAGCTGAGCAACTGGTTTGAATCCGCTGAGCGCGATCGCCGCGAAGCCTACCTGGCAACCTCGTCCGACATCGTCGATCTTGAGCGGCGCCTGCGCACGCTCGAATCCAACGGCTATACGCTGTAAGCACCGTGGCCGCGCGGTGCGCGGTCACTTTGGCGTGACGTGCTGGACACCAAGCCTCGTTTCGACGAGGCTTTCTTTTATGCTTCGCATCACTTCGCATTTGCGACTAGCCGGAAAGTTGCCGCCGCGCTAAGGTAAGCGCATTATTCGCCGACGCGCCGCTAACTGACCCCACTCGCCATGCGCTTCCCCAATCCGCTACGTGCCACTCCGGCGATCTGCGCCGCGGCGTGCCTTCTGTCGTGCGTCGCGTTGCCCGCGATGGCCGACGGCCAGCCGTTGATCCTTGATACGCGAACCGGCATCAACGACGGACAGAGCGGCATCGTGCTGCAGAACGCACCGCTTTCATCCAGCCCGATGGTTCAGGCGCAACCGACAGCAAGCCCAGCACAGCTCGACCAATCCAATGCCCAGCCGCCGGTGATTGTCGCGCCATACATCGAATTGCCTGCTGCTGGCACATCGACGCCCCATACCTTATACCGGTTGCGTTCGAATTCGACCCAATAAGCGCTGTGTCTGCCGGGTTCGGCAGCCAGGGCTCGCCGTATGACGATGGGGGACGCATCGCTGCGTTACACGAATCAGGTAGTAAGCAGACGGCGCAAAAGCCTACGCACTACGCCGCGCGCGACTCGATCTTGAATTGCGCCGTTTCGTCCTGACCCAGTGTGTCGACGAGATAGGGCAGTGTTTCTTTCATCGCCGTCGCAAGCGTATACGGCGGATTGAGGATGAACATGCCGCTGCCGTAAAGGCCAAAGCCGTCCGACGGAGGGCGGCTGACGGTCAGCGTCACATGCAGCCAACCGCCCGGCGGCAACCGTTTTAGCTGCTCCGCAAAGCGCTGCGACTCGGGTCGCGCGACTTGCGGATACCAGATCGCGTAGACGCCCGTAGCAAACCGTTTCAAGCTTTCCTCGACGCACGCGAGCGCGCGCGCGTAGTCGCGCTTATCCTCGAACGATGGATCGACGAGCACCAGCGCGCGCCGTGGCGGGGGCGGCAGCAGCGCCTTGATGCCCTCGAAACCGTCGCCGGCGTACAGCATTGCGCGGCGGCCCGCATCGCGAAAGTTGTGGCGCAGTACGTCGATTTCGGTCGAATGCAGCTCGAAGAGGCGCATGCGGTCCTGGTCGCGCATGAGGCGCCACGCCAGGTAGGGAGAGCCTGGGTAGTAGCGCAACCGGCCGTCGGGATTGAGCGCGATTACCTCGGCCACGTAGTCGGCGAGCGCCGCGGGCAGATCGGTGCGCTCCCAGAGCTTCCCGATGCCGGTTTCGAATTCGGCCGTCTTGGTCGCGAAGCCTTCGACAAGCGAGTACACGCCGGCGCCGGCGTGCGTGTCGATGTACCAGTACGCCTTGTCCTTCTGCCCGAGATAGCGCAGCAATTGCACGACAACGGTGTGCTTGAGGACATCGGCATGATTGCCTGCGTGAAACGCGTGACGATAGCTGAGCATGACGATGAGGAGAATGAAAACGATAGGGCAGGCGTGCCCGAGTCGGCGCGGCGGCGCTCGCGTGGGCGAGCTTCGAGCGAGGGCGCGTATTGTACGCGAGGCGCCGCACGCCGCCCTCGTGAGAGCCCCTCAGTTCGTCATTGATACGCGTCGCCGATCACTTTTTCGATCCTTTGCTTGAGCTCTGGCGTGATCCTTGCCGCCACCTCGTGCGCTTTCATGTTTTCGGCAATTTGCTCGACCCTCGATGCGCCGGTGATAACCGTGCTGACATGGGGATTCTTCAGCACCCAAGCGATGGCA
>DASZGN010000189.1:0-5740 GCA_035938775.1 Trinickia sp. | reverse complement strand
CAAGGCCACTTCCTCCGGGGCGAAGGAAGTCCCCTTGGGGAGCAAACATTCACGACAGTGGAACACGCGCCGCAAATGTGGTGGATGCGGTTTCAATCGGATGAGCTGAACCGGCTCGTCGACGAAGCATTGCAACGCAGCCCGACACTCGACGAAGCACGCGCGAAATTGGTCCAGGCGCACGAGGACTACCTCGCACAGGTGGGCGCAACCGAAATTCCGGCCATCGATGCGAAGCTCTCTGCCTCGCGGCAAAAGGTCGATATCGCCGCAATCGGTATTCCGAATGCGCCCAACGCAGCGCCGTTCTCGCTGTTCAACGCGTCGGTGAGCGTGTCATACATGCTCGATGTCTTTGGAGGCAATCGGCGTGCGCTCGAAGCGCTAGAGGCACAAGTCGACTACCAGTCGTATGAGTTAGAGGCGGCTCGGCTCACATTGGCAGGCAATGTGGTTGCCGCCGCGATCAAGCGCGCCTCGCTGCAACGGCAGATCGCGCTCACGCAAAACCTCATCGAGGCTCAAGCGCGACAACTCACGATCGCTGAGCGTCGCTACGCTGCGGGCGGCGTATCGCAGCTCGACGTGCGCAGCCAGCGCACGTTGCTCGCGCAGACGCAAGCGTCGCTGCCGCCGCTCACCACGCAGCTCGCTCACGCAGAACATCAGCTCGCGATCCTGCTCGGCGCGCCCCCGTCGAGTGCGGATATCAACGACATGCCGCTCGATTCACTCCATCTGCCGGACACCGTGCCGCTCACGCTGCCGTCGACGCTTGCACGGGAACGTCCCGACATTCGCGCATCGGAGGCGCTGCTGCATCAGGCCAGCGCCAACGTCGGCGTCGCGACGGCGAACCTCTTTCCGCAATTCGCGATTTCCGCAGGCGTGGGTTCGGAGCGCACGCACATCTCCGATGTGTTGAGCGGGCTGAACATCTGGAACGTCGGCGCGAATCTGACCCAGCCGATTTTTCACGGCGGCGAATTGCGCGCGAAAAAGCGTGCGTCGGAGGCAGCGTATGAGGCAGCGCTCGCCAGTTATCGTCAGACCGTGCTGCTAGCGCTGCAAGAAGTCGCTGATACATTGCGCGCAGTGGAAAATGACGCACGCGAATTGCAATGGCGCGATACCGCCGCACGCGAAGCACAGGGTGCCCTCGACATTGCCCGCGAGCAGTACGCCGCGGGGGGCGTGAGTCAATTCGGCTTGCTCGACACCGAGCGACAGGCGTTGCAGACCACGCTCGATCGCACGCGCGCACAGGCGGACCGGCTTGCGGATACCGCGGCACTTTTTCAGGCGCTGGGGGGCGGCTTGCCGCGATAGGCAGAATCAAGCCACCGCTCTTGCCGCGCTCTTGCCACGCAGCCATTCAAGCGCAAGCAGCAGGCATGTCGAGAAGACGATGAGGATCGTCGCAAGCGCCGCGATCGTCGGCGTGATGTTTTCACGGATGCCGGTAAACATCTGGCGCGGAAGCGTTGTCTGATCGGCGCCGGCTAGAAAGAGCGTCACGACCACTTCGTCGAATGATGTGGCAAACGCGAATAGCGCCCCCGCGATCACGCCCGGCGCGATCACGGGCAGCGTGATGCTGAAGAATGTGCGAGTCGGATTGGCGCCGAGCGAAAGGCTCGCCCGCACGAGGTTGCCGTCGAAGCCTTGCAACGTCGCGCCCACTGTCGTCACGACGAACGGCACGCCAAGCGCCGCGTGCCCGATGATGAGCCCCGTGTACGTATTTGCGAGGCCTAGCGGCGCGAAAAACAAATACATGCCGACGCCTACCACGATGACGGGCACGATCATCGGCGAAATCAGCACCGCCATCAGCAGTGCCTTGCCGCGAAAGTTCGCCTTGGCGAGCCCAAGCGCGGCAAGCGTGCCGAGCACAGTCGCCAAGACCGTCGCCGACGGTGCGACGATGAAACTGTTCTTCGCGGCCATGCGCCATTCGTCGGACGTGATGAGGTTCTGATACCAACGCAGCGACCAGACCGGGATGGGATACACAAGAAACGTGCTCGACGAAAACGATAGCGGCACGATAGTGAGCACCGGCAGTATGAGATACATCAGCGTCAGCACCGCCAGGCCGCGCAGCACGAAATACCACACGCGTTCGACAAGGGACGCATGCGGTGCGAACAACGGCTTGGAAAGTTTCATCGTCGACTACTCCGCTAAGTGTCGCGCAAGCGCATTGCGCTTCGCTCAAAGGCTCGGCTGCGCACGCGTGAAACGCCGATAGACGGCGTAAAGCACGAGCGTTGCCGCGAGCAAGAGCGCCCCCAGCGCGCAAGCCATGCCCCAGTTGATCGTCACGTTCGTGAAGTACGCGACGTAGTAGCTGACCATCTGATCGTTCGGGCCGCCCAGCAGCGCGGGCGTGATGTGGTAACCGATCGCGAGGATGAACACGAGCAGCGCACCCGCGCCGATGCCCGGGTAAGTTTGCGGCACATACACGCGCCAGAACGCCCCGAACGGATGACTGCCGAGCGAGACGGCCGCACGCTGATACGTCGGCGGAATCGACTTCATCACGCTGTAAAGCGGCAGGATCATGAATGGCAGCAGGATGTGCGTCATCGACACATAAACGCCGACACGGTTGAACAAAAGCGCAAGCGGCGCATCGATCAAGCCCATCGCGTGCAGCCCCCGATTGACGAGCCCTTCGCTTTGCAACAGCACGATCCACGCGGCGACGCGCACGAGGATCGAAGTCCAGAACGGTATCAACACGAGAATCATCGCAAGATTCGCGCGGCGCGCGTTCAAGGTCGATATCCAGTAGGCAAGCGGATAGCCGAGCGCGAGCGTGGCGAGCGTCACGACCGCGGCAATCACGAACGTGCGCTCGAAGACGCTCAGGTAAATGCGTTGATCGGCGGCAGTCGGCACGATGTGGCCGAGTGCGTCTTGTCGATGGTCGAGCGACGCGAGCAGGTAAAACGGCGATTGACGTCCGCCATTTTTCGCAATGGCCTGCCAGTACGTCACATCGCCCCAGCGGTCATCGAGCCCGATCAGCTTCGCGCGCGCTTGCTCGGGTGCGAGCGCGTGCCCGGCTTCATCGACAAGCGGCATGGCCCGCGCCGTCTTCGTGACCATAGAGCGATAACCGGGGATCTCAACGTTCAGGCGACGCGCGAGCGCACCGAGCGTCTCCCCGCCTTGCAAGGTTGTGAGATCGGCCGCGAGCGCCGCGTACGCGGCAGCGGGCGGCGCGCTCGTGCGGTCCCAATCGCGCAGCGCAGCGACCGTTTTCGGCAGACCGTTGACCACTTCCGGGTTTTGCACGGCACGCGTGAGCAGCGTGGCGATCGGCACGACGAAAACCAGCAGCAGGAAAATCGCAAGCGGGGCGATCAGCAAAAGCGCCGCCGCCCGTTTGCGCGCCTGCGCGGCCTTCAGTTCGCGCTTCAACATGGCTGTCGATGCGGCACTCGGCTCGCCCGGGATCGTCATCGTGTGCACGCTTTTCTCCCTTCCTGCTCGTTGCTTCCCATTTTGCTTCGCGCCGCCCGCTCATTGCCAGGCGGCGCGCAACGCTGTCAACGCCTCTCTTACCAGCTCACTGCGACGCCCACGAGGCGAAGCGCTGCTCGAGCTCGTCGCCATGGTCGTTCCAGAACGACGAATCGAGGAGCACTGCGTCTTTACCATTGGTCGGCGAGTTCGGCAGATTCGAGAGCGTCTTCGAATCGAGCAATTTGATCGCACCAACGTTCACCGGACCGTACGAGATGTGCCTCGCGTATTCCGCCTGCGGCTTGGTCGAAAGCGAATAAGCGATGAACTGCTCGGCAAGTGCCTTGTTCGGCGCACCCTTCGGAATGGCCCAGTAGTCGAGGTCGTAAATACTGCCGTTCCACACGACCTTCAGATTCTTGCCCTCACGCTGCGCCGCATCGATGCGCCCGTTGTACGCGGTCGCCATCACCACGTCACCCGCGACGAGAAACTGCGGCGGTTGCGCACCCGCTTCCCACCACTGGATATACGGCTTGATCTGATCGAGCTTCTTGAAGGCACGATCCTGCCCTTCCTTCGTGGCGAGCACCTTGTAGACATCCTTTGGTGGGACGCCGTCGGCCATCAGCGCGAACTCGAGATTGCCGTGCGAAGTCTTGCGCATGCCGCGCTTGCCCGGGAACTTCGACACATTCCAGAAATCGCTCCAGCCCGTCGGGGCTGTCTTCAGCTTGTCGGCGTTGTAGGCGAGGGCCGTCGACCACACGAAAAAGCCGACGCCGCACGTCTGCGGCGATTCGGGAATCAGGTCCGACTTCTTGCCGATCTTCGACCAGTCGAGTTTCTCGAGGAGCCCTTCATCGCAGGCCCGGCCGAGATCGCCCGATTCGACTTCGACAACGTCCCAGTTCACGTGCTTGGCTTCCACCAT
Source organism: Trinickia sp. (assembly GCA_035938775.1). Lineage (GTDB taxonomy): Bacteria > Pseudomonadota > Gammaproteobacteria > Burkholderiales > Burkholderiaceae > Trinickia. The sequence goes on along the minus strand of DASZGN010000189.1, from coordinate 1,326 downwards.
CGACTTGATCTTGGCAAGCTCGCCGTTGTATTCGATTGCCGTGAGCTTGGCGCCCGTCTGCTTCTCGAACGGCTGGTAGTACGCCACTTTCTGCGCATCGCCGTTGGCCCCGCCAAAATTCACGACGGTCAGTTCGGCCGCCGTCGCGCCTCCGATACCGGCCAAGCCGAGCATTGTCGATGTGGCGGCAGCAACGGCAAGCGCCGCGACCGGACGGCACGCGGCCGGCCGGCACGCGAAGGTGAGATTCGTCAACATGTGATGTCTCCTCTTATGGAACGATCCGCCGAAGCGGGGATGGAAGCAACGCTTCTCGTTCAGGCGAACACGCGCAAATGCTCGGGCGCGAACTCGAGCGCGACCGCGGCGCCCGGAACGAACGTATCGAGCGCTTCGGTGCCAAGCGGCACCTTCACAAAGCACTCGTCCTGCTCCGGCAACGCGCAGCGCATCCGCACGTGGTCGCCGAAATAGATGAGTCCGCGCACTTCGCTCGCGAGCGCATTGCCGCGTGCGTTCGCAGCGGTGTCCGGGCGCGCCGCGAGCCGCAAGCGCTCGGGCCGGATGCACGCGACAGCCGGCGAGCCCGCACTCGCCTGCGCGACGTTGCGCCCGACCAAACGCGTGCCGTCGCGCAGGCGGATTTCGCAGAATTCGCCGTCGACGCCCTCGATCGTGCCGTGCAGCCGGTTGCTGTCGCCAATGAAGTTGGCGACGAACTCGTTGCACGGCCATTCGTAAAGGCGATCGACGGTGTCGAGCTGCTGCACGATGCCCTTGTCGAATACCGCGACACGGTCGGACATCGTCAGCGCCTCGCCCTGATCGTGCGTCACATAGACGAACGTGACGCCGAGCTTTTCATGGAGCGCTTTCAGTTCGAGTTGCATGTGCTCGCGCAGCTGCTTGTCGAGCGCGACGAGCGGCTCGTCCATCAGCACGAGCCGCGGCTCGAACACGAGTGCGCGCGCAAGCGCGATGCGCTGCTGCTGGCCGCCCGAAAGCTGCGATGGATAGCGCTTCGCGAAGCGCTCCATGCGAACCATCTTGAGCGCGTCGTTCACGCGTGCGGCACGCTCGGCCGCATTCATCCCGCGCACGCTCAGCGGGTATTCGACGTTGCGCTCCACTGTCATATGAGGAAAGAGCGCATAGTTCTGAAACACCATGCCGATGTTGCGCTTGTGCGGCGGCACCGCATTGAGCAATTTGCCGTCGAGCCAGATTTCGCCGCCGGTCGGGAATTCGAAGCCGGCCAGCATCATCAGACAAGTCGTCTTGCCGGAGCCCGACGGCCCGAGCAGCGTCAGGAATTCGCCCTGGTAG
>DASZGN010000188.1:0-18727 GCA_035938775.1 Trinickia sp. | reverse complement strand
CCGCCGCCGCCGCCGCCGCGGCCGCCGGCCGCCGCGCACGCTTGTTCGCGCTCGACGACCCGGGGATGCAAGCGCGGCTCGAGCGCGGGCCGTGCCTCGTGCATTGGGTGGCGCGCGTATTGCGGCCGAAAGATCTCGCGCGCTGGCAAGCGCAATATCCGGCACGCATAGCGCCCGTCATCCCGATGACGCGCGGGGATCTGAGCTGGCGCCTGACGGTGCCCGAAGACGGCGCATTTCCGGGCCAGCTAGGCGCGGCCGACGGCATCGTGCCCACGCTGATCCAATGGGACACGCCCGCGCACCCGAGCGCGCGGTTGCCCGCCACCGGGCTCGCACTGCGCTCGCTGAAGGCGCGCCATCCGCGCGCCGAGGCGGTGCGGGAACAGCTGGACTGGCTCGGCGCGGCGCACCTCATCGAGCTGGAAGACGCCGCCGGCGGCGAGCCCGCCCTGGCGGCCGAAATCGAAACACCCGCCGGCCTGCGCACGCTCGGCAGACTCGAGTAGCGGAGCCACGAGATCCGCACTCCTTCACTTCTTGAAGCTTCAACAAAGGAAACACCCCCATGAATTCACGCGAATCGAAGGGCATGCTGCTTGGCCTCATCGGCGTGATGATCTTCAGCTTGACGCTGCCGATGACGCGCATCGTCGTGCAGGAATGGCATCCGCTTCTGAACGGCCTTGGCCGCGCGCTGGCGGCCGCCGTGCCCGCCGGCGCATTGCTCGCATGGCGGCGCGAACGCTGGCCGACTCGCGCGCAACTGAAGCAGCTCGCCGTCGTCGCGCTGGGCGTCATCATCGCGTTCCCGGTTTTCTCGGCCTGGGCGATGAAGACGTTGCCCTCGTCGCACGGCGCGCTCGTCAACGGCCTGCAGCCGCTTTTCGTCGCGCTCTATGCAGCGTGGCTCTCGCACGAGCGGCCGTCGCCGGCGTTCTGGGCGAGCGCGGCCGTCGGCAGCGGGCTCGTCGTCGCGTTCGCGCTGCACGCGGGCGGCGGGGCATTGCAGGCGGGCGATGCGCTGATGCTCGTGGCCGTTGTCGTCGGCGCGCTCGGCTACGCCGAAGGCGCGCGCCTCGCGCGCGAAATGGGCGGCTGGCAGGTGATCTGCTGGGCGCTCGTCGTCGCGGCGCCGTTTCTCGCGCTGCCGGTCGGCTGGCTTGCCTGGCAGCAGCACCTTCATCATCCCGGCCCCGTCGCGATGAAGACCTGGCTCGCGTTCAGCTACGTGGCGCTCTTCTCGCAGTTCATCGGCTTTTTCGCGTGGTACGCGGGCCTGGCGATGGGCGGCATCGCGCGCGTCGGCCAGGTGCAGCTGCTGCAGATCTTCTTCACGATTGCGTTCGCCGCCCTCTTTTTCGGCGAGCATGTCGCGCCCTCCACTTGGCTTTTCGCCGTTGCGGTCATCGGTACCGTCATGCTCGGCCGCAAGGCCGGCGTGGGAACAGCAGCCCAACCGTCTCGCGCGGGGTGGCGACTCGGGCGATAATTGCGTGTTTGCCCTTCGCCGCCCGCGTAAGACGTGCGGCTTCGGCGTGGCGCTTTCGCCGCTCGGGTTTCCGACGCTCGCCTCGCTTTAATTAACTCAATTAGCAAATGAACAAGGAGACATTCATGGATCAAAGCGATCTGCCGCACAACAACTGGCACCTTTCCGAGCGCGCGCGCAAGATCACGAGTTCAGCCATTCGCGAGATCCTGAAAGTCACCGAGCGGCCCGAAGTCATCTCGTTCGCGGGCGGTTTGCCCTCGCCCGCCACGTTTCCGGCCGAGCGCATGCGCGAGGCGTCCGAGCGCGTGCTGCGCGATGCGCCGGGCGCCGCGCTGCAGTACAGCGCCACCGAGGGCTACCTGCCGTTGCGCGAATGGATCGCCGCGCGCTACTCGAAAGACGGCGTGCAGATCCGCGCGTCGCAAGTCCTGATCACGACCGGCTCCCAGCAAGCGCTCGATCTGCTCGGCAAGGTGCTCATCGACCCGGCGAGCCCGGTGCTCGTCGAGACGCCGACCTACCTTGGCGCGCTGCAATCGTTTTCGATGTACGAAGCGCGCTACGTGCAAGTGCCCACCGACGAGCACGGCCTGATTCCCGAGGGTCTCACGCCGGCACTGACCGAAGGTGCCCGCATGCTGTACGCGCAACCGAACTTCCAGAACCCGACCGGTCGACGGCTGCCGCTCGAGCGCCGCCGCGCGCTCGCCGAGTTCGCGCGCACGAGCGCCTTCCCCGTGATCGAAGACGATCCGTACGGCGCGCTCGACTACGCGGGCGCGCCGCTGCCGACGCTGCTGTCGTTGGCGCCCGATCACATCGTGCACTGCGGATCGTTCTCGAAGGTGCTCGCGCCTGGGCTTCGCATCGGCTACATCATTGCGCCCGAGGCGCTCATCTTCAAGCTCGTGCAGGCCAAGCAGGCGACGGACCTCCACACCCCGAGCTTCACCCAGCGCATCGTGCATGAAGTCGTCAAGGACGGCTTTCTCGACGAACACGTGCCGACGATCCGCGCACTCTATCGAGACCAGTGCGCGGCGATGCTCGCGGCGCTCGAGCGCCACATGCCCGAAGGCGTGAGCTGGAACCGGCCTGAAGGCGGCATGTTCGTCTGGGTCACGCTGCCGGGCGGCATCGACACCATGCAACTGCTCGACGCCGCGGTCGCGCGCAACGTCGCCTTTGTGCCCGGCGGTCCGTTCTTCGCGAGCGAGGCCGCGCGCAACACGCTGCGCCTGTCGTTCGTCACCGTGCCGCCGGAACGCATCGACGAAGGTGTCGCGCGCCTGGCCGCGTTGATTCGCGAGCGGCTGTAATCGAGCGGCTGTAACCGCATAAGCGCACGCAGCTGGGCACAGGCTAAGCTTGCGTGCGCGCTTTTCTCCCAACTCGTCGAGGTCACGTCATGGCTCAGCACAACATCTACGACAAACTGAAGGAACTCGACATCGAGCTGCCCGCCGCGGCCACGCCCGGCGCCGTTTATGTGATGGCCGTGCAAACGGGCAACACCCTCTTCGTGTCGGGCCATACGGCCAAGAAGGACGGCCGCCCGTGGGTCGGCAAGCTCGGTGCGACGATGAGCACGGAGGAAGGCAAGCTGGCCGCCCGCTCGATCGCGATCAACCTCATCGCCACGCTGCACCATCACACGGGCGATCTGAACCGCGTGAAGCGCATCGTGAAGGTGATGAGCCTCGTGAACTCGACGCTCGAGTACACCGAACAGCATCTCGTGACCAACGGCGCGTCGGAGCTTTTCGTCGACGTGTTCGGCGATAACGGCAGGCATGCGCGCTCGGCATTCGGCGTCGCGCAGATCCCGACCGGATCGTGCGTCGAAATCGAGCTCGTCGTCGAGCTCGCTTGAAGGCGAGGCGCACCATGAGCCCGAACCCGCGTCAGGTCCGCTTCAAACAGGTCGATGTGTTTTCGGCGGTGCCGTTCAAGGGCAATCCGCTTGCCGTCGTATTCGATGCCGATGATCTCGGCGACGATGAAATGCAAGCGATCGCCCGGTGGACGAACCTGTCCGAAACGACGTTCATCCGCACCCCCACCGATCCCCGCGCCGACTATCTCGTGCGCATCTTCACGCCGGCGGGCGAGCTTCCGTTCGCGGGTCACCCGACGCTCGGGACCGCGCATGCGCTGATCGAAAGCGGCTATCGCCCGCGCGAGGCGGGCCGCATCGTGCAGCAATGCGGCGTCGGGCTCGTGGACATCGAAGCACGCGAGGGCGGCATCCGCGCGTTTGCCGCGCCGCCCGCACGCATCGAGGCGTTGCCGGCCAGCGCGCATGCCGCGCTGCAAGCGGCGCTGCGCACCGATGAGATCGATTTCAGCGACCTGCCGCCGTGCGCAGTCGATATCGGTCCGCGTTGGTTGACCGTGCGCCTCAGCTCAGCCGATGCATGCCTTTCGCTCGATTACGAACCCGCCGCGCTTTCGCGCGTCGTGAGCGATGCGGGCATGACCGGGCTCGCGGTATTCGCCCCGCACGCGCCGGGCGGGCCGGCCACGTTCGAGATGCGCTGCATCGTGGCAAGACGTGGCGCGAGTCCTTATGAAGACCCGGTCACCGGCAGCGCCAATGCCGGGCTGGCGAGCCTGCTTGCGGCTTGCGGGCGCCGGCCGGGACCGCGCTACACCGTGCGCCAGGGCACGGCGCTCGGGCGTGACGGGCGGGTCGTTGTCGACTACGACGACGCGCGTGCCAGGATATGGATTGGCGGCGCGGCCACGACAATCATCGACGGCACCGTCCGCTTACCCTGACGGCCGGGCATGCGCCCCGCTTAGCTCGGCCCCCCGGGGTGCATGCATCACCTCTACCCTTCCAATATGTGCCGTATATCGCGCCGTCGGTAAAAACCGGCGTCGCTTCCGGCATCGCCCTGCCGAACCACTCCGCTTTCACCCCCTTCGCCATTCTCGCCGTCTTGCCCGTTCTGCCCGCTTTCGCCCTCGGTGCAAGCCTTGGGGCGCCTCGGTTGCAGCCCGCGGCATAGCGCGAGCGCGGGGTCCATCATGGGCGCGCGGTCATCGCACCGCCCCAGAATGGCGTAACAGACTGAAACCATGCCTGAAAAACCAAACGTATACCCGATAAACGGACGCTATCTTAATTTTTTCCCATTCAGTAATATCCGCAAATGGAGATTGCCGAAGCGGATATACGGACAATTGCATTTCATTTCATTTGCCGCAGTTCCGTCACAATGCTCGCCATGCCGCCCAGAACGAACCTGCCAACGTCAACGGACCCGCATTCGAAGCGAACCACCACTTCCTGCGCCCAATGAATCTCGCCCGGCCCCACTCCGCCCGTGAAGCTCGCGCAAGGCATCATGCCGCCGGCTCGCGCCGCCGCGCGCTCATTGCGATTCCTGTGCTCGGCGTGCTCGTGCTGGCACTGCTGTGGACGGTGATCTCCGCGCGGCTCTCGGTCGAACGGGACACGACCTATCGCGAGGCGGCGGCTTCCGCAGCGATACTTTCGGCCGCCCTCGAGCAACATACCGTCAAGGCAATTCACCAAGTCGATCAGATCACGCGCTTCGTTAAATACGAATTCGAAAAAAATCCCGCGCATTTCGAACTCGCGAGCACGGTTGAAAAAGGCGTCGTGCAAAGCGACACGCTGGTGCTGGTGTCGCTCATCGACGAGCACGGCATGCTCATCGCAAGCACTGCCGAACAAAAACCCGTGCCCGTCAATTTGGCCGACCGCGACCACTTCAAGATCCACGAGCACGAGAACGACGACCAGCTCTACATCAGCAAGCCCGTGCTTGGCCGCGTCTCGCACCAGTGGACGCTGCAAATGACGCGGCGCCTGAACCACCCCGACGGCACGTTCGCGGGCGTGGTCGTTGTCTCCGAAGACCCAAGCTACTTCACGAGCGACTTTTACAACAATGCGGCCATCGGCAAGGACGGCGTGATCGCCGTCATCGCCGACAACGGCGCGGTGCTCGCGCGCCGCACCGGCATCACACGGACCCAAGCCGGCGCATTCTCGGCCTCGGGGGTCTACCCGACATCCGAGCATGTGTCGGGCACGCAGGTGGACCCGATCGACGGCGTGAAGCGCATCGTCTCCTACCGGCATATCGACGGCTACCCGATGGGCGTGCTCGTCGGCCTTTCGCAAGCCGAGGAGTTCGCCGACTACAACCACACGCGCAACGTCTATCTGCTGATGGCGGGCTTCATCTCGCTCGCCATGCTGGCTTTCTTCGCGGTGGCGACAGGACTCATCGGCAAGCTGCTCGGACGCGAGCGCGAGATGACCCACCTCGTCGAATACGACCTGCTCACCGGCCTGCGCAACCGCTACGCAACCCTGCAAAGTCTGCGTCACGAGGTGGGCGATCCGGCCAACGTGGGGCGTCTCTCGATCCTCTTCATCGATCTCGACAACTTCAAGACGGTCAACGACACGCTCGGCCATAACGCCGGCGACATCGTCTTGCAGATGACGGCCTCGCGTCTCGCCGATGCCGTCGGCGGCGCGGGCGTGCTCTCGCGCATCGGCGGCGACGAGTTCGTCGTCGTGTTGAAGGGCGGCGACGTCGAGCGGCAGGCCGTGCAGCTCGCCGACAGCATCCGCGAGATCTTCGAGAAGCCGTTCGATGTGCGCGGCACCTCGTTCGTGCTGCATGCGAGCATCGGCATCGCGCTTTACTCGGTCGGCAGCGAAAGCGAAATCGATCTGCTGAAGAAGGCCGACCTCGCGATGTACAGCGCCAAGGACGCGGGCAAGAACTGCTATCAGTTCTACTCGCCGCATCTTTCGCATCGAGCCGACCATCTGATGCAGTGGGAGCAGCAGCTGCGCGTCGCGCTCGCCGAAAACCAGCTCTTTCTCGTCTACCAGCCGAAGATCGATCTTGCGCGCCGCTGCATCACAGGCTTCGAGGCGCTCGCGCGCTGGAATCATCCGCAGCAAGGCGTCATCTCGGCAAGCGAGTTCATTGGCGTCGCCGAATCGACGGGGCTCATCGTGCCGATCGGCGACTTCGTCATCAATACCGCCTGCAGGCAGCTTGCGGCGTGGCAGCGCGACGGCTACGAATCGCTCTCGCTCGCCGTCAATATTTCGGCCGTGCAGTTCTGGCGCGGCGACCTGTACGACACGATCTCGCGCGCGATCGAGGAGACCGGCATCGCCGCGCACCGGCTCGAGATCGAAATCACCGAAACGGCGATGATGGAGTACCCCGACCTCGTCTCGGAGAAGATCGTCGCGCTCAAGCGCTTGGGCATCGGCATCGCGCTCGACGATTTCGGCACCGGCTACTCGTCGCTCTCGTACCTGAACCGCTTTTCGGTCGATACGCTCAAGGTCGACCGCTCGTTCATCCAGGCGATCCCCGCCGATCGCAGCGTGTGCGTGATGGTGTCGGCCATCGTCAATCTCGCGCGCTCGCTCGGGCTTACGGTGGTCGTCGAGGGCACGGAGACCGAAGAGCAGATCGCATGGCTGTCGGCGCTCGGCAATATCCAGGCTCAGGGGTTCCTGTTCTCCCGGCCGGTGCCTGTCGACGGCATACCGGCGTTGCTCGAACGCTTCGGCGTTTGCGGCGCCGGCACGCGCGAAACAATGGGAGCACACGGCCGAGGGCAAAAGAGTGCGAGCGGACAGTCGGCATAGATAACGCCCGCCGTCATCGTCAGCGCACCATAAGACCCGTGGCAAAGGCAGGCGAGGACCGAGCCGATGATGGAGATAAGCACGGAAGAAAAACCCGCGCTCGAGACGCCACGCGCGGCAGCAACAAACGGCGAGATGGCTGCAGGCTCCGCGCAGCGCAGCCTGCAGCGAGCGGAAAAAGCGCCGGAAGCGCGCGAGCCAGTCGTACAACACGTACAACACGAACAAGACGAGCAAGTCGAGCCGCGGCGGCCGTCGGAATCGCTTTGGACGCTCTTTCGCGTCGTGCTGGGTATTTCCGCGATTTCGTGGGGCGGTCTTGCGCTGATGGCGCAGCTCGAGCTCCATTACGTCGAGCGCGAGAGGCGTTTCACGCGGCTCGAGTTCTCCGATTTCAATGCACTCGCATGGATGGTGCCGGGCGCGGTCGGCTGCAACGTCGCCGTGCAGGTGGGGCATGCGCTACGGGGCAAACGGGGCGCGTGGATCGCCGGCATTGCGAGCGTGCTGCCGTTTTTCGTCGTGATGAGCACGTTCGCGGTCTTCTATCGACAGCCGTTCATCCGCGCGCTCGCTTCACCGGGGCTGCTCCAGCACTTCTCCGTGGTGCTCGCGGCGCTGATCGCCGTCACCTGGTATCGCCAGACCCGCACGCTCGTGCACGGATGGCTCGCCTGGCTCACAGCGGGCATCGGCTTTGCGGTGCTGCTGAGCGGGCACGGCGCCGCCGCCTTTGTGCTGCTGCTCTTCGGCGCCTTCGCAGCAGGGTGGCTTGCGAGCCCCTCGCGCGACGGGCACCTCGAATTCTCGCTGCGCACAAGCGACAAGCTGCTCGCATTGGCGCTTGCCGGGCTCGTTGCGCTCTTCGTGTTGCCGCTTGCGCCGAGCGTTCAACGCGCGCTGATATGGCCACGGCTGGCAGGAGCCTGCATGACGCTCTTCGGCGGAGGCTTTTCAGCCTTGCCGGTGCTCAAGTCCCTCTTCGTCACGCCGGTGCTCGGCATCACGATGCACGAGTTCACGCTGGCGTTCGCACTCTCGCCCGTCTCGCCGGGGCCGCTCTTGAACGTGGTGCCGTTTTTTGGTTATCTGACGCAAGGCTGGATCGGCGCGGTGAGCGCAACGTTTGCGCTCTTCGTGCCGTCGGGCCTGCTTATCGTGCTGGCGCGACGGCATGTGCGTCGGCTCGAGGCGCATGTGCGCTTCGAGCACGGCATGCGGGTGCTGCGCGCATGCACCACGGCGTTTCTCGCCGCGACCGTCGTCCACGTGAGCACGCACGTAGCTCACGAGCCGGCCTATCTCTGCACCGCCGTGTTTGCGCTCCTTTGCCTCGCGCGATTCAAGATGCCCGTGTATGCGGTGTATGCGACTGTGGCCGCCGCTTACGGGATCGCTGCGGCGCTCGGCCATCGGTGGTGAGCGCTGCGGCGCGTGAGGCAAAACGCGCGCCGAGACAAGCGCAAAGCGACACGCGTTTTTCGACTGTTGCCATATCGCAGCGCCAGGCCTGCCGCGTTCGGCCGCTTCGCGTGCGTCGTTTCTCGAGATCGCCCTAAATTGTCCCGATTCCTTGCCGTTATATCGTCTAACAAAACATAAATAGGAGACACAGCTGCTGCGAAACGCGACGGAGCGCTTATTGGAGCGCTCACGACTTGCGCGTTCGCCGCACCATATTAGGGGGCAAAACAAGGGATTCGGATGATGGCAATATCGAATTTTAGGATCGGCGTTCGTCTTGGCTTCGCGTTCGCCCTCATTGTTGCACTCATGATGGGAACCGCCGCCGTCGGCATCGCGAACCTCGACGGCAGCGACGCGAAGATGCATCAGATCGTCAGCGAGCGCTACTCGCTCATCGCGCTCTCCAATCAGGTCAAGAACAACGGCTACCGGGCCAACGGCATTCTCAGCAATTTGCTGCTGGCCACGTCCCCCGAACAGTCCGCGAAATACATGGACGCCTATGCCGTCATCCGCAAAACCAATGCCGACGCCTACAGCCAACTGGAAAAGCTGTTGAAGTCCGACGAGAGCAAGGCGATCTTCGAAGAGCAAATCGCCGCGCGCACCGCCTATGGCAACAGCGTCAAGCAGTTCTTCGCGCTCGTGCGCGACAGCAAGCAGCAAGAAGCGCGCGAGCTCTATCAGGGCGACATGACGCGCCTGCAAAGTGACTATTACGTGCTGGTCGACAAGATGGTTGACTATCAAGCGCACACCATGGACCAGGACGTCGCCGTCGCCACGGAGGAAGCACATAAGGCTCAAATCCAGATGATCGTGCTCTCGGCGTTTGCCGTTTTGTTGGCGATCGCGACTGCCGTTGTCATCACACGCAGCATTACGCGGCCTATCACTCGCGCACTACGCCTTGCCGAGGCGGTCGCGCAAGGCGACCTTACGCATCATCTCGAGGTCGACAGCAGCGATGAAGTCGGCCAGCTACTCGCCGCCCTCAAGCGAATGACCGAGAATTTGCACGACATCGTCGCCCAGGTGCTTACGGGAACGGACACGATCTTTAGCGCTTCGCGTGAAGTGGCAAGCGGCAACACTGATTTGTCTGGCCGCACCGAGCGCCAGGCTGCCTCGCTCGAGCAAACGGCCGCGGCCATGGAGCAGCTCACCTCCGCCGTCAAGCAGAACGCGGACAACGCGAACGAGGCCAACCAGCTGGCATCGAGCGCTTCGGTGGTCGCCACACGTGGCGGCGAAGCCGTCGATCAGGTAGTTCACATGATGAGCGCCATCAACGACTCCTCGCGAAAGATCGTCGACATCATCAGCGTCATCGACGGCATTGCCTTTCAAACCAACATCCTCGCGTTGAATGCGGCAGTGGAAGCCGCGCGCGCAGGCGAGCATGGCCGAGGCTTCGCCGTGGTCGCGAGCGAAGTGCGCGGCCTCGCCCAGCGCAGCGCGGTCGCGGCAAAGGAGATCAAGGTCCTGATCGACGACTCGGTCAACCGCGTCGACTCCGGCGGCAAGATCGTGGAGCAAGCCGGACAGATCATCCGCGAAGTGGTCACGAGCATCGCGCGCGTCAGCCACATTGTTGTTGAAATCACCTCGTCCAGCCAGGAACAAAGTGACGGCATCGAGCAGATCAACCAGGCCATCGCACAGATGGATCGGGCCACACAAGAGAACGCTTCGCTCGTCGAGCAAAGCGCGAGCGCCGCACAAGCGTTGCTAAGCGAGGCGGATCAGCTGACCGACATGGTCAGCGCGTTCAAGCTCGACGACGGTCCGTCGTCGCAAAAGCGCCTCCGGCACCAGACGCCTCCTCGCCAAACATCGACATGACGCCGCAGCCTTCACCACTCGGCGCACTGACAGGTTCGTAGTGCAGTTGCAGGTGCAGCAGGTGCAATAGCGCTCAATGGATGGAGACACGAGCTCGTCGGCAGGCGGGCTCGATAAGCAGAGACGATTCGCCCGGTAGCGCAAACGTTTGCAGCCGGCGCGGATTCAGCCTCTTAGCGTCCGCCGGAAAGTCCACGCCCTGGCACGTCAACACATTGGCTCTTTCGAGTAGCCGGGGCAAGCATTGTCATAAGGACGGCGGGATCCGATCAACGGCTTCTCTTTCGGTTGCTTATTCGACATGTCTCACAACTATCTCGACACCATCGACGTCGCGGAGCTTTCCGCCTATACGACACCGCAACCGCGGACGCGCGCCTCGTCTCACGCCCCCGCTTCGCAAGTTGCGAGCTTCATCGACGCCTATCGCCAACAGGGCTACCGGGTCGCCCGCCTGGACCCGCTTGCGTTGATGCTGCCGCCCGACGTGCCCGAGCTGGAGCCGCAGTTCCACGGCCTGAGTCCAACGCAAGAACGCGCGCCCGAAGGCGCGGTCTTTCCGTCGGCGCTCACCGTGCGCGAGCTCGAACGGCAACTCAAGCGGGTTTACTGCGGCGCGATCGGCCTGGACTGCAGCGGCATCCGAAGCGAACGCCGCCGCAGGTGGCTCTTCGCCCGCATGGAAAGCGCGCCGCAAGCGGACCAGCCGAGCACGCGAGAGCGCGCTGCCGTCTTGCGCCGCCTCGTTGCCGCCGAAATGTGGGAACGCCACGTTGCCGCGCGCCACGAGCATGCGAAGCGCTTCTCGCTCGAGGGGTGCGAGAGCCTGGTGCCGCTGCTTGACGCCATCGTCGATCATGCCGGCCGTCATGGCGTGGAGCAGATATTCATCGGCATGCCGCACCGTGGCCGGCTGAATGCGCTCGTCAACGTAATGGGTTTCCCCGCCGAGCAAATCCTCGCTTGCCTCGACCCGGATTCCGGTGTGGCCGCGACTCAACGCGACCTTCCCTATCATCGCGGCGGCACGGCACGAAAAGAAACGCCGCATGGCGATGTGACGCTATTCCTCGCGCACAACCCTTCGCATCTGCAAAGCGGCTACCCGGTGGTAAGCGGCATGACGCGCGCGTTTCAGGACGAGCATCCTGATTCCCCCTGTCTGCCGCTCATGATTCACGGTGATGCCGCATTCGCCGGCCAGGGCATCGTCATGGAGACCCTGAATCTGACACGCAAGCGCGGCTATACGCTGGGGGGTACCATCCATGTGATCGTCAACAACCAGATCGGCTTTACGACGCCCAACCGGATGGACATCCACGCGAACGAGTATTGCACCGACGTCGCACGCATGATCGATGCGCCGGTGCTTCACGTGAACGCCGATCACCCCGACGACGTGGTCCGTGCCGTCGGGATTGCGTTCGACTACAGGATGAAGCATGGCGCCGATGTGGTTATCGATCTGATCGGCTATCGCCGCCTCGGGCACTCAGAGCACGATATCCCGGCCATCACGCAGCCCCTTTTGCAGGCGGCCATCGCTTCGCGACCGACCGTCACCGAGCTGTACCACGTCGAAATCGATGAGCAGGCCCCGCTCGACGCGCTACGCGCCGAGGCCCTGGCGAACTTGCAAGCGCGTCGGACTCTCCCCGATGCGGCGCTTGCGGTGCCGGCAGCGTCAAGCGATGACGCGACACCGTTGCAGCCGCTGTCGCGGGCGCGTCTGCGTGAACTGACGACGGCGCTCACCACAGCGCCCGATCGTTTGCAGTTGCATGACTGGCTGCGTGAACGCATCCGAGCCTGGCGAGATGTCGTCGAGATCGAAAGCCACAGCGTCGACTGGTGCTTCGCCGAAAATCTCGCTTACGCATCGCTGCTGGAGGAGGGGCTAGGCATCCGCATCTCGGGCATGGACGTGGGGCGGGGCACCTTCATGCACCGACATGCCGTGTGGCACTCGCAAGCGAGAGCGCACTGCGGCGGCGAGACCTACTCTCCCCTCCAGCACATCGCGGCGCATCAAGGGGATGTCGACATCGTCGACTCGCCGCTCACCGAGGAGGCCGTGCTCGGGTTCGAATACGGATACAGCGTGCAGTCGAAGACTCGGCTCGCGATGTGGGAGGCGCAGTTCGGCGATTTCGTCAACGGCGCGCAAGTCATCATCGATCAGTACATTGCGTCCGGCCAATACAAATGGGGCTACCAATCGGCGTTGGCCGTGCTTCTGCCGCACGGGCACGAAGGCGTCGGCCCCGAGCACTCGAGCGGCTACCTCGGACGCTTCCTGCAACTGTGTGCCGATGGGAACCTGCGCGTCGTGATGCCGTCCACGTCCTCGCAGTGGTTTCATCTGCTACGAGAGCAAGCCGTGGCGCAAAATCCGAAGCCGCTCATCGTCATGTCGCCGAAGTCGCAGCTGTACGGCAACCGGCGCTCCCACTCCCCGTTGCGGGATTTGATGAGCGGCAAGTTCTCGCCGGTCGTGGAGGACCCCGACATTACGACGCCGGAAACCGTGACGCGCGTGGTCCTCGCGAGCGGCAAGTTCTTCTACGAGCTTCAGGCAGCACGAGCCGCCTCGGGACACCGCGGCACGGTGCTTTTGCGCATCGAGCAGCTGTATCCGTTTCCGGCCCGGGAATTGGCGAACGCGCTCGCCCGCTTCCCACGCCTCGCCGAAATCGTCTGGGCGCAGGAAGAGGAAAAGAACCTCGGCGCGTGGCACTTCGTCCGCGATGAAGTGCATGCGCAACTGCCATCGGGCTGCTGCTTAAGCGACGTATGCCGCACCGCCACGCCCTCGGGCGCGCACGCTTCGATCCGAGCGCATCAAGAGGAACAACGCCGCCTGGTTGCCGCGGCGCTGGGACTCGCGTAAGCGTACTTCCGGATGATGTAGTGCGGCGCATCGCAGCGCGGGGCCGTCCGCGGACGCCCCCACGCTGCTTTCTCGCGCCCGAAAGCGCCACCTTTGCCCACTCGATTTGAACGCCGCATGCCCGCTCCCACACCCTCAAACAGCACCCACCACGCTTTAGCGACCGCCGATCAAGGCGATCAAGGCGCCGATTCGACCCGAGCCGATCACGCACGCACGCTGCCATTCAGTCAGTCGCTGCTCGCCATGCTGGGCATCGGCATGGTCAACCTGCTCGTCGCGCTCGACCAGACCACGGTGAGCACGGCGCTGCCGGCCATCGTGGCCTCGCTGCATGGTTTCGCGTACTACGCCTGGATAGCGAGCGCCTATATGCTGACCTCGGTCATCGCCGTGCCGATCTTCGGTCGTATAGGGGACTATTACGGGCGCAAGCCTTTCGTCGTCGCAGCAATCACGACGTTCACGATTGCGTCCGTGCTGTGCGCGATAGCGCCTTCGATGGGGGCATTGATCGGGGCACGCGCGCTTCAAGGCATTGGCGCGGGCATGATGACCGGTACGGCCTTCGCGTCCATCCCTGATCTGTTTCCTGATCCAAAGGCGCGGGTGCGGTGGCAGGTGGTGCTTGCCACTGCTTACGGCATCGGGACCGCGGCCGGCCCATCGCTGGGCGGCTTTCTGACCGACTATTACGGTTGGCGGTCCGCCTTTCTGATCAATCTTCCCGTTGGATTGGCCGCGGCATGGTGCGTCGTGCGCTATCTGCCACGTTTCGCGCCGGCCGCACGCGGGCCGGTGCAAATCGATTTTCAGGGCGCGTTCCTTCTTTCGCTATTGCTGTTCTGCCTTCTCGTCGCCTGTGGCACGATTCATGTCGCCGAGGCCATGCATGGGGCAACGATAGCAACCGTGGCGCTGCCGTTCCTCTTCGGATTGTTCTACGTCCAGGAAAAACGCGCCTCGTCGCCGATCGTCCCATTGGGACTGTTTCAAAACCGGCACATGGTGACGCTGTTGTGCCTCTCGTTGCTGACCGGCGCGGTCATGTTCTCGCTGATTTTTTATGTGCCGCTCACGCTGCAAGCCGGCCTGGGCCTATCCGCGACTAACGCGGGGAAGCTCGCGACACCGTTCGCCGCGTTCATCGCGGTAGGCAGTCTGATGAACACGCGCATCGTGACGCGCATGACCCGGCCGGCAACGATCCTAAGCATCGGCTTTGCCCTCCTGATGCTGGCCTGCCTGGGCGTCTCGCGCATGACCGCCGGCGGCGCTTACGCGCTACTCGAGACGTCCCTGCTCCTCGGTGGTATCGGGCTCGGGCTCATTCTGAACAACTTGAACATATTTGCTCAGGAGACCGCGGGACGCGCGCACGTCGGCATCGCCACATCGCTCATGCAATCGACGAGAATGATTGGCGGGTTGCTGGCTGTCTCGACAATTGGAGTGTGGGTATTGCGGCGCTACACATCGCGCGTGGGTGTCGTGCTCGACGCATTGCCCGGCGCCGGCGGCGGGCAATGGGTGCGACTGTTCGATGATCCGCAGGTGCTGGTCGATCGAGAGAAAGAGGCAGCGGTGCTCCATCTTCTGGCGCAGGCACCGTTTAACGGTTATCAAGCACTGGATTCGCTACGGCAGATGTTCATCGTCGTGCTCCATCTCGGCTTCTATTTGACGGCGGGATTGGCCGCCCTCGGCGTGGCGGTCACTTTGACGATCAGGAAAATCCAGTTGCACGCGAAGGGAGCGAGGGGCACACATTGACGAAGGGAAACTCAGGCGAAGCCGAGCACGCCAAGCAACGCGCCCGCGGCGATGAGCCATAGCGGGTTCCACGTCGTGCGCATGCCCACGGCGATCGTCGCGAGTGTGAGCAGCGCCGTCGTGATCGAACGATCGGCGCCTTGCGCGAGGATTGCGCCGGTCGCCATCAGCAGGCCGATGGTGACCGGCGCAAGCGCGCGGCGCATCACAATCATCCAGCGCGTTTCGCGATGCGCGCGCGTGAAGTGCTCGAACGCGAGCGCAACGAGCGATGACGGGCCGCACATCGCGAGCGTCGACACCAGCGCGCCGGCGAGCCCGGCCACCTGCCAGCCGAAGAGCGCGACGAAGAGCACGTTCGGCCCGGGCGCTGCCTGCGAGATGGCGAAGAGCGCGGCGAACGTCGAATCGTCGATCCAATGGTGGTGTTCAACGAGGAAGCGGTGCATCTCGGGCACGACGGCGGTGGCGCCGCCAAATGCGATCGCCGAGACGAGCGCGAAGCGCCACGCGAGCTCGATGAGGATCATCGCTGCGCCCTCCATTCGATGATGAGCGCCGACGGAATCAGCGCGAGCATCGCCCAACCGAGCGGCACATGGAGCACACCGACCGCCAAAACCGCGGCAAGCCCGAACACGAAGCCGCGCACCGTGCGCGGCTGGCTTTGCGCAAGCTTGAGCCCGGTCACCAGGACGAGCCCGGCGGCTACCGCCGTCATGCCGCGCAGCGCGCCTTGCACGGCCGCCAGGCCGCCGAAGCGGTGATAGAGCATGCCAAGCACGAGCACGATCACGAACGGCAGGCCCAGCAAGCCGCTCGCGGCGGCGAGCGAGCCGCGCCAGCCCGCAAAGCGATAGCCGATGATGACGGCGATGTTGCAGATGTTGGGCCCCGGCAGAATCTGGCCGATGGCGAGCAGCTCGGCGAACTCGCGGTCGTCGACCCAGCCGCGCCGGCTGACGAGGATGCGTCGTGCCCACGGCATGACGCCGCCGAAGCCGTATAGGCTCATCTCGGCGAAGGTCCGAAAGAGCGTTCGCGGGGTGATGCCGAACGCGCGAGGCGGCGGGTCGCTCGGCGCGGGCTCGGGCGGAAGATCGCGGGTAGTCATGCGCAAGGACGGCCTATGAGAGCGTGGGTATTGCGCGCTGATCTAGTAAGCGTTGTCGATGCGCAGTGGCCAAGAGGCGCGCGATTCGTTGCGCGCGCAACGGGCTCACGCGCTTCGCGCATCGCGTGCCTTGTGGTGTTGATCGTGTCGTCAAAACCCACGCGACAGCACCGCGACGGCGATCGTGACGACGCCGAGCGCGAGGTTCAACGTGACGAGCCGCCGCATCGCATCGACCGCGCGCGCTCCGTCGGGCCACTTCTGCGCCTGCACCGCGCGGCGAATGCGCGGAAACACAGCGAAGCGCACGTGACCGAAGATCAGCATCATCACGATGCCGAGCGCGGCCATCAGATGCAGTGGCCACGGCGCGTGGCCGCCGCCGAAGCGCATGAGCAGGAAACCGCCCGAGACGAGGATCACGAGCACGGCCGCCCCGACCCAGCCGAAAAACCGCGCGAACACGGCTTCGATGAGCGGCAGCCGAAGCTGCGGCGACACGTCGGAGAGCGAGGGACGCAGGCAAAAATGCGCGAAGACCATGCCGCCGACCCACACGACGACAGCGATGAGATGCAAGAACAAGGCGACGTCGACGGCTTTCGACATGACGGAATTCTCCGGAAACGATCGAATCGGGCAATGCAGATGCGATTGGTGGAAGCGCTTTAGCGCTACTTCCAATCGACAGCTTTGCATGGGATCGGTGTAAGCGCTAAAGCGCTAACCCCGGATCGACAGCTTTGCATGGAATCGGAGTAAGCGCTAAAGCGCTAACCCCGGATCGACAGCTTTGCATGGGACTGGAGTAAGCGCTGAAGCGCTAACTCCAGTCGACATCAACCAAGCTCAGGCCGCAGCGCGGCGATCTTCAACCGCGTGTCGGGCGCACGACCGCGCCGCGCGCGCTTGCCGACGTGCGGCTCGAGCGCCGCGCCCGCGAGCCTCTCCTCCTGCGGCTTGCCGCCGCGCCCCGTGCCCATCAGCACGACACCCGCCGGACCAATCGCCAACGCTTGCACGAGCGTCTCGTTCGCGTCGAGCGTCATCAGCGTGATACCGCGTCCGCCGGCCGCGAGCGTCTTCATCTCATCGAGACCAAACACGGCAAGTCGGCCCGTGCTCGACAAGCAAGCGACTTGCGTCGCGCTCGGCATGACCGGCATCGGCACGAGCGGTGCGGCACCCGCATCGATCGTCATGAATGCCTTGCCCGCCTTTTGCCGGCTCACCATGTCGCCCACCTTCGCGATGAAGCCGAAGCCGTTGCTCGAGGCAAGCAAGAGCGCCTGCTCGGCGCTCGCCGCGTAGTAATGCATGAGACGCGTGCCGGCTTCGAGCTCGATCAGCGATGTGACGGGCACGCCGTCGCCGCGTCCGCCCGGCAGTAGCGCCACCGCGACCGAATACACCCGCCCCGAGCTGCCCCAGGCAATGAGCGTATCGGGCGTGCGGCACTGGAATGCGGCGTACAGGCTGTCGCCATCCTTGAACGTGAAGCCCGCGGCATCGAGACCGTGGCCCTTCAACGCGCGCACCCAGCCGCGCTGCGAAACGACGACTGTCACGGGTTCATCGACGACGCGCGCTTCGAACGTCGCGCGCTTTTCCTGCTGAATCAGCGTGCGGCGCTCATCGCCGTACTGCTTGGCGTCGGCTTCGATTTCCTTGACGATCTGCCGCTTCATCGCCGTGTCGCTCCCAAGCAGCTCCTCGAGCTTCGTCTTCTCGTCGCGCAGCGCCTCGAGCTCCTTCTCGATCTTGATCTTCTCGAGCCGCGCGAGCTGCCGCAGGCGGATATCGAGGATATCGTCGGCCTGTCGCTCCGAAAGGCCGAACGCGGCGATGAGCGCGGGCTTCGGCTCCTCGGCCTCGCGGATGATGCGGATCACCTCGTCGATGTTCAAGAAGACGATCATCCGCCCTTCGAGGATATGGATGCGATCGTCGACCTTCGTCAAACGGTGGCGCGTGCGTCGCGTGACGGTGGCGAAGCGAAAGCCGATCCATTCGCCGAGGATGTCGATGAGCCCCTTCTGGCGCGGCCTGCCGTCGGCGCCGATCATCACGAGATTGAGCGGCGCGTTCGATTCGAGGCTCGTATGCGCAAGCAGCGAGTTGACGAACTCGGTCTGCTCGATGCGGCTCGACTTCGGTTCGAACACGAGCCGCACCGGCGCGTCCTTGCCCGACTCGTCGCGCACGGCGTCGACGAGCGCGAGCATCGTTTGCTTCGTCTGCAACTGCTCGGGTGTGAGCGTCTTCTTGCCGAGCTTCACCTTCGGATTCGTCAGCTCCTCGATCTCCTCGAGCACCTTCTGGCCCGACGTGTTCGGCGGCAGCTCGGTGACGACGAGCTGCCACTGGCCGCGCGCGAGATCCTCGATTTTCCAGCGCGCGCGCATTTTGAGGCTGCCGCGCCCCGTTTCGTAAGCCGCGGCGATTTCGGCCTCGCTCGAAATGATCTGCCCCCCGCCG
>DASZGN010000187.1:0-7267 GCA_035938775.1 Trinickia sp. | reverse complement strand
TCAACCTGCGACAGCCGTGCACTCACGGTTCATGGGCGATCCGCGGCAACAATGCCGCGCCGGGTCGCGTCTCGGAACACCGCCATGGCTGACTCGAGCGGCGCCCGATTAGTGCGACAGGCGGCGCGGCGCGGGCTCATCATCCGCGTGCCCTAAACTTGCTAAATACGCGCGCTTGCAGGAAAAAAGTGAATGAGCACGGAATAAGCGCGCCGGCCTGCCGTTATGCATGTGCAGGTTTATCCGTCGATCCTGGCGAAAGTCCACTGAAGACGGGGCAGCGCGTCGCACCGCCGCCACTTCAAGGAGATAGAGATGAAGGCGTCCAAAATCCTTTCAATCGTATTAGCAATGCTTGCGCTCACCTTCTCAGCACTGGCGACAAGCGCTTGCTCGTCGCCGACCGACTCGCCGGCGAGCAACGGCAACGGCCAGACCAGCGGCGGCGGCGGTGGCGGCGGCTACTGAGCATTCACGAGCTTGGCCGGAGCCAACGGGGTGAAGTTCGAGGCAGGCGTCATTTCGGGGCTTCCTCAGTTGCGCCGCTACGCGCGCGCGCTGACGGGGGACCCCGCGTGGGCCGACGACCTCGTGCAGGATACGGCAGAGCGTGCGCTCTCCCGCCAGGGGGCGTTTCGCGAGGGCAGCAATCTGCGCGCGTGGCTTTTCACGATCCTGCGAAATTTGTACATCGATCAGTTTCGCGCGCGCAGAGAGATCGCCGTCGATGACGAAAGCGCTCCCTGGCGCACCATGGAAGCGCCGCGCAGCGAAGTCGACGGGCTGCTGCTGCGCGACGTGCAGCGGGCCCTTTACCACCTCCCGGTCGAGCAGCGCGAGGTGCTGCTGCTCGTCGGTGTGGAGGAATTGACCTATCAGGAGGCATCGAACGTACTCGGCGTGCCAATCGGCACCGTCATGTCGCGCTTGTCTCGAGCGCGCGAACATATGCGAATGCTGCTCGGTGACGATTCCGTGCCGAGTTCCGCGTCGCTGAAAGTAGTGAGAAACAACCATGAACGGGGATAACCGCGATTCCGACTTCCCGCCGCGTGTGGATCTGAACACGCTATCGGCGTACGTCGATGGCGAATTGCCCGAATCGGAGCACGCCGCGGTGCGTGCGCACCTGGAGCGCGATCCGGACGCGCGGGCACGCGTCGCCGCTTGGCGCGCGCAAAAGGCCGCGCTGCGCGCGCTATGCGGCGCCCCGGAGCCACAATCCCAAGAAGAGACACCCGTCATCGTGCTGCGTGCACGCACGTCTTGGCCGCGCCGCATGGCGATTGCGGCGTGCTGGCTCGTCGCGGGAGCAGGCATAGGGCTCGCGCTCGGCACGTATGGGCCGTCTATGTTGCAGGGCGGTGCGGAACCCGCCGCGTTCGCGCGCCGCGCCGACGTCGCCTATGCCGTCTATGCGCCTGAAGAGCGGCATCCGGTCGAGATCGCCGCGAGCGAGGAGACACACCTTGTCGCGTGGCTGTCGAAACGACTCAATCGCCCGGTTTCCGTACCGTCGTTGGAGGAATACGGCTATTCGCTCGTAGGCGGACGCCTTCTTCCAGGCGAGGCCGGCCCCGCCGCGCAGTTCCTGTACGAGAACCAGTCCGGCACGCGCCTCGCGCTCTACGTCACCAACACCGCAAAGGACGAAATGCCGGTCAGGCTCTTGCGCGACGGCAACCAGCGCACGTTCTATTGGGTCAACGATCACATGGGCTACGCGATGTCCGGATCGATTTCCCAGGCGAAGCTGCGCGCGATCGCGGTCGACGTTTGCGGCACGCTCGGCGGACGGCCCGAATCGTGGCAGTAGAAGAAATCATCCTTGTCGTGCAACACGTGGCAGTGTAGCCAAGCAAACTCAGGTCGCCACGCGTGTTGGAACCCCGAGACGGGGCGTTCAAGCACGCGTGCAAGCCCCAACCACGTCTCGCCGCCAACGGCGGCGGGATCGATCCTGCCATACGGATAGCGCCCGACGCGCCCGAACCCGCCGCCCTCCGCAACCGCAAGCGCCGCTTATGCGCTTTGGAGTCTGGCCGCGAGAGCACTCACCGTAAAGCTGTTAGCGCTGATAGGGACCCATGGGCCAACTTGCCGATATCTGAGAATCACCTTGACTTTTCCTTACAGATGCAAATAATTCTCATTTCAAGCTTTGCTTTGCTTTTGCTGTAACCGCCTTCCCGCCACACCGGTACCTGAAAGACGAAACAAAAGAGTAATGATGCAATTGATTAGTACTGCCAATCGAAAAAATCACCGACTACGGCCGAACTCACTGCTGCTCACATGCGCGCTCGCCATCTCCTCGTGGCAAGTCGATGCGTCCGCACAAGGCGCATCGACGAGCAGCACCGACGCGCCCGTGGGGCGGGGCGCCGCACCTAAGAACAGCGCCAGCGTACCCACCAGTGAAACGAGCGGCTCGAGCACAAGCCAACCCGGGCCGCCCGCCGCGGTAAAGCGTACGCTCGATGCGGTCGTCGTGAAATCGACGCGCCCCTCGCTCTACGCCGTGCCTGACGTGAACGTCGGCGCCCTTGGCTCGAAGGATCCAAAGGACGTGCCGATGTCGGTGCAGTCGTACTCCGCCGAGCTGATCGAGGCTCAGCGCGCACGCACGCTCACCGACGTGCTGAAAAACGATCCGTCCGTGCAGAACAAC
This sequence comes from Trinickia sp., assembly GCA_035938775.1. GTDB lineage: Bacteria > Pseudomonadota > Gammaproteobacteria > Burkholderiales > Burkholderiaceae > Trinickia. The sequence goes on along the minus strand of DASZGN010000187.1, from coordinate 4,596 downwards.
TCCGCGGGTGGCGTGAATGACAACATCAGCCTTCGCGGGTTTCCCATCGACTGGACAAACACGATGCGGCGCGACGGCATGCCCGTCGCGCCCTTCTACGACCTGCCGCTCGAAACCGTGGAGCGCATCGACGTGCTCAAGGGGCCGTCGGGCTTTCTCTACGGCGTCAATGCGCCAGGCGGCACGGTCAACTATGTCATCAAACGGCCGACGAAGGATTTCTTCACGGCGGTAACGGCCGAAGTGCGCAGCTACGACGGCTACTACGGCGCGCTCGATGCGGGCGGCCCGATTGGCGGCGGCAAGCTCGGCTATCGCTTCAACCTCGCCGGCGAAAAAATCGGCAACTTCATGCACGCAGGCGACTTGCGCCGCACCGTCTTCAGCGGCGCGCTCGACTGGGCGCTCTCCCCGCGTGCGCTCGTGCAGCTCGACTTCGACTATCAGAGCAAGCACCTCGCGGCTCAGCCGATCATCGGTGTTCAACCGGACGGCTCGTTGCCGCCGCAATTCGATCCCCGCACGTTGCTCGGCCAGCCCTGGCTGCAATACCGAACCAGCACGTTCAATCTCGGCGGACGCTTCGATTTCAAGCTCACCGACAACTGGCGTTTCACCACGCAAATCGCCCACTCGTACAACAATCGCGATGCTTTTTTTCCGGATATCTACTCGGTGGCGCCTAACGGCACGATCTTGAAAGGCCACCTCTTGCTGTCGCCCGATCAGAGCTTTCGCGTGCTCGCGACCAATACGTTCGTCTCCGGAAACTTCTCGACAGGCCCGCTTTCGCACCAACTCGTGACGGGCATCTCCACTCGCAATTTCGAGGCGCGCGAACGCGGCTTCGAGGACCTTCCGATCACCGTGGGCAATATCTTCTCGCCTGTGTATTCACAGCCGCCCGCGAACCTCGCCTTCCCGCCGAAGAGCATCGTGAAGAACTACCAGCCGAGCGTATTCGTGAGCGATCTCATTGATATCGGTTCGCAATGGAGCGTCATGCTCGGCGTGCGCCACGTGCGCTACCGCAATGATGTTTACCCCGCGTCGGAATCGCCCTCGCAATATGAAGCGAGCGTCAATGTTCCATCGGCCGGGCTGGTCTACAAGCCGTTGCCGTCGCTATCGACTTATGTCAGCTACGCCGAAGGCTTCGAGCAAGGCGGCGTCGCGCCATTCAACGCGCGCAACCGCGAGAAGATCCTGTCGCCGGTCAAAAGTAAGCAGTACGAAGCTGGAGTCAAAGCCGACATTGGCGGCAAGCTCACGATCGACGCAGCGCTCTTTCAGATCGAGAAAACGCTGCAGTACGTGAACTCCGCGCAGTTCTTCGTGCAAGGCGGCAAAGAGCGTCATACGGGTGTCGAGCTCGAGGCGAATGGGCGCCTCACGCGGGATCTTTCGATCGTCGCCGGAGCCGCTTACCTGCACACGGTGCAGGACAACCCAGCCGATGTATCGACGAACGGTAAGCGCGCCGCGAACGTGCCGCACTTTCAGGCCAATGCGTTCCTCGACTATCGGATTGCCGCGGTGCCGGGTTTGAGCGTCGATGGGGGAGTCTATTACGTCGGCCCGCGCCCGCTCGACGCGCAGAACACGGTGTCGGTGCCCGGCTACGTGCGTTTCGATGCGGGCGTGCGCTACCTGCTGCGCGTCGCAAAACGCGCCACTGTGTTGCGCGCCGCTGTGCAGAACGTAACGGACAAACGCTACTGGGCCGCCGCCAATTACGGCGGCGTATGGCCGGGCGCACCAAGAACATTCATCGCCTCGGCGCAAGTCGATTTCTGAAGGAATAGAGCGCATGACGTCCCATTGAAGCGCGCCACCATCGAGCGCGCAGTCGAGTCCACGCGAAAACGGGCACTGCCGAAGATCTGTTCCGTCACGCCGCCGGCGTGGCGGCACGCCGATATGGCGCACGCCAATATGGCGCAATCGTTTTTCACATGAGGGCTACATATGAATCTCGCTGAACGCATCGATCAACGCGGCTTGCCGCCGCTCGCAGCCTCCGGGTTGCACGACGACATAGCGGCGCCGACGGGCTCAATAGGCCCGATGGCGCTCCCCGCTTCCGCAGCGGCCAGCCGCCCATGCCCGCTGCTGGTGCTCGGCAAGCACGTGCTCGAGCGGATTGCATGCGACCACGCCACAGTGCTCGCGGCCGTCGAGCAAGCTTTTGTCGCGCTTGGCAGCGGCGTGTCCGACAATCCACGCAAGCTGATGTGCGGTTCGCCCGAGGCGGGCTCGGTCGCCTACGCGATGCTCGGCCTCGACGGCGCACGCGCGACGCTCGGCTTCAAGACGTCATACAAGCACGACCCCGCGCATGAACGCGAGCAGCAGAAGTACTACACGACGCTGCTTCTCTTCGACGATGCGACCGGGCTGCCTGTCGCGCTGATGGATGCGAGCGGGATCGGCGCGCTGCGCACGCCCGCGGTATCGGCGCTGATCGCGCGCGAGGCCGCGCCGCATGCGCGCGTGGCACTCATCGTCGGCACCGGCACGCAGGGCCGCATGGCCGCGCCGTTCCTGCTGAGCGCATTGCCTGGCATCGAACGCATCATCGTGCACGGACGTCATGCGCAAGGTATCGAGGAAGTGCGGCAGCATCTGGCGCGCTTCGATCCCGCGCGCGACATCGAAGTGTCCACCGACCTCGCGGCCGCCGCGCGGCAAGCCGATATCGTGCTGGGCGTCGCCGGCGCCGGTGCGCCGCACGCAGTGCCTCATGCCGCGCTCAAGCGCGGCGCGCTCGCGATCCTTGTCGGCTACGGCATCCATGCCGACGCGCTGCATCGGGCCGATTACCGGATCGCAACGAGCGAAGCGCAGATGCGCGTAACAGGCGCCGATCTTGCCGATGCAGCGGGCGAGCTGCCGGGCGTCGATGCCCAGTTGCCCGACATTCTGCTCGGTGGCAAGCCGGCACGCTTGTCCGGCGATCAGACCGTCTTCGCCTACAACAGCGGCATGGTCGTCACCGACATCGCGCTCGGCCGCGCGCTCGCCGATGCCGCGCGCGCACGCGGGCTAGGCGAGGAGATCGCGCTATGGTGAACAACGCGCCGACACTGCCGGCGCTTTGGGATCCGGCGCTGCGCCGTTTCGCCGATGAGCGCACGGAGCTGATTCGCGAGCTCGTGCGTGCTTTCGATGCGCCGCTTCACTTCGTGTTCGCTCAGCAGTTTGAACGCAATGTGCGTGCGTTCGAGCAGGTGCTGAAGGCGCACGGCGTCGACGGCCAGGTGTTCTTCGCGAAGAAGGCGAACAAGGCGCGCTGCTTCGCGCAGACTTGCGCGGCGCTTCGCGCAGGCGTCGATGTCGCCAGTGCCGGTGAGTTCGCCGAAGCGCTCGCGGCCGGCGTGCGCGGCGAGCACATCGGCGTGTCAGGGCCCGCGAAAGCGCAGGGCTTGATAGGACTTGCGCTGGCGCACGGCGCGCTCATCGCCATCGACAGCCTCGACGAGCTCGCCCGCACAGTCGCCGTTGCGCGACAGACGGGACGCACGGCGCGTGTGCTATTGCGCATGCGGCCCGCCGATCAGCGCACGAGCCGCTTCGGTCTCGATCAAGATGCGCTCGAGGCCGCGCTTGCGCAGTGCGCCCGGGAGGCGCCCTCGCTGCGCTTCGAAGGCATTTCGTTTCACTTGTCGGGCTATCGCGCCGATGCGCGCGCCCATGAGGCCGTGCGGGCATTATCGGCATGCGCCGCGGCACGCGCGCGCGGATTGAAGCCGCGCACGATCGATATCGGCGGAGGCTTCGCGGTGTCGTACGCAAGCGAGCGCGACTGGCGGGCGTTCGTTGCGACGCATGGGCCGTGCGACTACCACGCCGACAAGACCTTCGAAAGCTTCTACCCGTATCACCAGACGCCGCACGGCGCGGCGATGCTCGACGCCATGCTCGGCACCGTACCCGAGGGCGCATCGCGCCCGCTTGCGCGGCTCGTCGCCGACGAGGACCTGCGGATCATGCTCGAGCCGGGCCGCGCGCTCGTCGACCAGGCCGGCTTCACGGTATTCGCCGTGCAAGGCGTCAAGGACGTGACCGATGAGGCCGGACGCAGCTACGGCATCGTCACGGTCAACGGCACGAGCTTCAGCGTCTCCGAGCAATGGTTCGGCAGCGAATTCCTGCTTGACCCGGAACTGTTGCCGGCCGTCGCAAGCGCCCCATCGCTTGCCGCGCCATGCGCGCGCTATCGCGCATGCGTGGGCGGCGCGAGTTGCCTCGATGCCGACATGCTGACCTGGCGCAAGGTCGCATTCAGCCGGCGTCCCGCAGCCGGCGACCTGCTGCTCTACCCCAACACGGCCGGCTATCAGATGGATTCGAACGAGTCGCCGTTTCACGCATTGCCATTGCCGCCGAAGATCGCCGTGACGCTCGACGAAGCGCACACGCGCGCGCACTGGCGCTTGGACGGCCCTACCCTCTTCTCAGGAGCTTGACGATGAACATGCGTATCGCAGGCAAGGAAGCTTTGCTCGCGCACCCCGCGGTGGTATCGAAGGTATCGGATCTGATCGGCCGCACGCCGCTTTTCGAGCTCATTCGCCGCGACGATGGCGCGCGCAT